>NZ_JBHVET010001188.1:0-1498 GCF_042802135.1 Kitasatospora sp. NPDC057512 | reverse complement strand
ACGCGGAGCCGACGCCCCCGGCCGGCTGAACCGGCCGCGGGACCCGGACCACCCGGCCGCCGACCTCGACCAGCCCGCCCGGGCGCGGCCCGGCCCGCCGCTGCGAGCCCCGGCCCTGGGTGACGGTCAGCGCCCGGCCGAGGTGCGCGGCCAGCAGCAGGGCGGCCGCACCGGTCGCCTCGTCCTCGTCGATCCCGTCGCCCCGCCCGGGGAAGGCCCGGGCCCGGACGGTGCCGGCCGCCTCGTCCTGCCAGGCCCAGGCGTAGACCCACTCCCCCGGCGGCGGCACCTCCAGCGCCTCCACCTCGGCCGCCGAACCGTACCGCCGCAGCGTGCGCCCCGGGGCCCACTCCGGCCGGCCCTCGATCCGGGTCAGCCCGCCCTCGCGCCGCACGGCCACCTCGCCGGCGGCCGTGACCAGCCGGTCCACCCCGAGCAGCCAGGCGGCGCCCACGCACGGGTGGCCGGCGAACGGCAGGCGCACCGACGGGGTGTAGATGTCGATCTCCCCGCGCTCCGGGTCGTCGACGAACACCGTCTCGCTGAAGCCGAGTTCGCGTGCGACCCGCTGCCGGTCCGCGCGCTCCGGCACGGCGGCGCCGTCGCGCACCACCCCGAGCGCGTTCCCGTGGCTCCCGTCGGGCCCGCAAAAGACCCGCAGCACCTCAAACCCCGTCATTTCCCCACCTCGTCTACTGCCGCTCCGGCCCGGCGCAATGACACCGTGACACAAAGGCCGCGACGGATGTCGGCCGCCTCCAGTACTGTGCGCTGTCGTCCCCGAACGGTTCCCGCCGTTTTTCTCTTCCCCTCCCCAGGAAAGCCCCCGTGAACAATCTCGACTTCAGCGCCGAACCGCTCTTCTCCTGGTACGTCGTACTGCTGGCCCTCAGCGGCGCCATCATGGTGCCCCTCGGGGTCGTCGGCGCCGGCATGAAGGTCGGCCTGCGCATCCTCAACATCGTCATCGGCCTCGGCTTCCTGGGGTACGCCTACTACCTGGCGTTCGTCTTCGAAGGCGGCACGTACACCATCTTCTTCAAGGTGTTCATCGTGCCGCTCGCGATGATCGTCGCCTCGGTGAAGGCGCTGGTGGAGCGCAGCAACGCCAAGAAGCAGCCCGCGCAGGCGGCCGCCCCGTTCGACCCGAACGCGCCGCAGGGGGCGTTCAACCCGAACGCGCCGTTCAACCCGGCCGCCGCCCAGCAGGCGCCGTTCAACCCCAACGCCCCGCAGGCGCCGTTCAACCCGCAGGCGCCGTACGCCCCGCAGCCGGGCGCGCCCGTCCCGCCGCCGGCCGGCGCCCCCGTTCCGCCCGCCCCGGCGCAGGGCGCCTCGCCGTACCAGCCGGGCGTCCCGCCGCAGCCGGTGGCGGACAACCCGTACGCCCAGCCGCAGCCGCCGCAGCACCCGGCCGGCTGACCGCGCCACACCGCACCGCACCAAGCCGTACCGCCGTACGAACGCCGGAAGGCCCGCCCGTCACCCGCTGCAAGGC
>NZ_JBHVET010001187.1:0-1499 GCF_042802135.1 Kitasatospora sp. NPDC057512 | reverse complement strand
GGCCCGGGCTCAGAACCGGCCGGAGCGCAGCACGGAGGGCTGCGGGGCGGCGGAGGCCTGGCGCAGCTCGGTGGCGATCAGGGCGGCCTGCACCCGGCGCTCGACGCCGAGCTTGGCGAGCAGCCGCGAGACGTGGTTCTTGACGGTCTTCTCGGCGAGGTAGAGCCGCTCGCCGATCTGCCGGTTGGTCAGGCCCTCGCCGATGAGTTCGAGGACCTCCTGCTCGCGCACGGTCAGGCCCGGTCCGGTGGTGACCGGCTGGGCGGGCTCGGCGTCGCTGCGCAGACGGTTCAGCAGGCGGGTCGCGGCGCCGGGGTCGAGCATCGAGCGCCCGGAGGCGACGGTGCGGACGGCGGCGACCAGGTCGGTCCCGCTGATCTGCTTGAGCACGTACCCGGCGGCGCCCGCCATCACGGCGTCCAGCAGCGCCTCCTCGTCGTCGAAGGAGGTCAGCATCAGGCAGGCCAGCCCGGGCATCCGCGAGCGCAGCTCACGGCAGACCGAGACGCCGTCGCCGTCGCCCAGCCGGACGTCCAGCACGGCCACGTCGGGCCGCAGGGCCGGCACCCGGACGAGCGCCTGCTCGGCCGTCGCCGCCTCGCCGACCACCTCCAGGTCCGGCTCGCCGTCCAGCAGGTCGTGCACCCCGCGGCGCACCACCTCGTGGTCGTCCAGCAGGAACACCCGGACCGGTGCCGAGGCCTCGGCACCCTCCGTCTTGGTCGCCATCACGCGGCTCCACCTTCGTCACCCCCGCACACTCCCAGCGGGGCCCAGGGCATCATCCCCCCGCGACCGGCCGCGGGCCCAGGGCCCAACGGCCCCATTCGGACCGGGCCGCAGGACCCGTATCGGGCGGCGCCGGGCGCCCTCAGCGCCCCTGCCGCCGGACGTTCCCCAGCCCCATCAGCAGGAAGGCGAGCGCGACGCCCGCGCCGCTGACCGCCGCGAGCACCACCCGGGGCACGACCTCGCCACCGCCGGACAGCAGGATGGCCGCCGCTCCGAGCGAGGCGACGGCCGCACCGACCACCAGCCAGCCCGCCAGGGCCAGCGCCGGCGGCCGGTGGGAGCGCGGGGCGGGCCCCGCGTCCAGGGCGGCCCAGCGGACCGCCGTCTCCCGCACCTCCCGGCGGCGGTCCCACAGGGCCCGCAGCCGCAGCGCCGCGCCGCCCACCAGGCCGGCGAGCGCGATCTGGGCGGCGGGCCGCCAGTCCGACAGGACGAGCAGCAGGCCGCCCGCGAGCGCGAGCCCGGCCCACCACAGCACGCAGGCCGCGGCGGCCGTACGGGTGGAGCGGGGCCGGTCGGCGCCGGCCTGGAGGTCGGCGATGGCGGGCAGGTACCAGACACAGCCGCTCGCGGTGAGGGCGGCGGTGCCGATGGCGAGAACGGTGTGGTTCACGACCCGGCCTTCCTGGTCACGAAGGGGTTGGTGAGGAGGGTGAGGAGGGTGAGGAGGGTGAGGAGGGTGAGGAGCGGAGCGGACGGGCCGTCCC
>NZ_JBHVET010001186.1:0-1507 GCF_042802135.1 Kitasatospora sp. NPDC057512 | reverse complement strand
GCAGCACTCCGCGCCGGCCCCGCCACGGCGCGGGGGCGGCGGACGGTACGTCCTTCCCGGACAGCACGGTGGCGGCGACCGGCTCGTCCTCCTCCTCGGCCGGCCCGGGCGGCGGCGGCTCGTCCGGCGCCGGGCCTGCGTCCCGTACGGGCTCCGGTCCGGCGTCCGCGTCCCGTTCGGGCTCCGGTACGGCCGCGGGTGCGGCGCCGGCAGCAGGTACGGCGCCGGGCGCGGAGGCCCCCGCCTCCTGCCCCGGCCGGGCCCGGCGCGCCCCGTCGGCCAGGATCCAGCGCCGGTGCAGTTCCATCAGCTCCTGCGGTGTCGCCCGGCAGAGCCGCGCCAGGCGGTCCAGCGGCGCGAACTCGGGCGGCACCACGGCGCCGATGCAGTAGCGGTGCAGCGTCGAGGTGCTCAGGTGCAGGCGCTTGGCGAGCGTCCCGTAACTGAGCCCCGAACGCTCCTTCAGTTCCCCCAGCAGTGCCGCGAGATCGTCCGCCGCCGGGCTCCCCGGCGCGTGCGGCATTCCCATCGTCCAACCCCCATGTCTCATCCCCGTGTTCCAGGGCCCCGGCATCCCCCCTGCTCAGGGCCCCTCCCAGTGTCCCAGCGTCCCTGACCGGCCGTCGACCGTGGCGGCTGGGACGGAGCACCGGGCAGGCTCCGGTCATCCAAGCACCACACCGAACGATCTTCGAAGAGGCCACGCCCACATGTCCGGCATCCGCACCGCCCGTACCTCCCGCACCCGCCTCCTGGCCGCCGTCGCGACCGCCGCGCTCGCCGCGCTCACCCTGACGGCGTGCAACGACGACGCGGCGGACGCGGGTGGCAAGGGGACCTCCGCGAACTCCCCGGCGCCCACCGCCCCGCCCGCCGCGAGCGCCCCCGCCCCCGCGGCCCCCGCACCCGCACCCGCCACCGGTGCCCCCGCCGCGACCGGCGCGACCGGCGCCCCGGCCCAGAGCGGCTCACCCGCCTCCGCCAAGCCCTCCGCGAAGGCGCCCGCCGCCCCGAAGCCCCCGAGCGCCGCGGACGGCAAGGCCGTCACCTGCGAGGGTTCCGTCACCAAGACCGTCGCGGCCCCGCTGACCCGCCCGGTCAACCACCTGCTGCTGACCGTCACCAACACCGGCAGCGCCCCCTGCTACCTCTACGGCTACCCGGCCGTGCGCTTCGGCGAGGCCCAGTCGGTACCGCCGGTCATCGAGGACTCCAAGCCGCAGGCCGTCGTCACGCTCAAGCCCGGCGAGTCCGGCTACGCCTCGGTGAGCCTGTCCGCCGCCGACGGCAGCGGCGCCCACGGTCACACCGAGACCTCGCTGGCCGTCTACTTCCACGGCCCCTCCGGCAACGAGAGCGTCGGCGCGGGAAGCAACCCTTCGCTGCCCGCCAAGGGTCTGTACATCGACGACTCGCTCAAGGTGAGCTACTGGCAGCAGTCCATGGACGACGCCGTCACCTCGTAGTCCCCGGGCCGGACCGGACCGGACCGGGCGGGGCGGGGCCT
>NZ_JBHVET010001185.1:0-1510 GCF_042802135.1 Kitasatospora sp. NPDC057512 | reverse complement strand
GCTCAAGCCGCCGAGCCGCAGGCTCGCCGTCCTCGGCCTGCTGATGCTCGGCGGCGGCGGCGCCCTCGCCCTGTTCGGCGCGACCGCCGGCATCGGCAACCGCAGCGTCGCCGTCCTCGGCGGCTCGGTCGTCGCGGAGCTCGGCATGGTCGTCCTGACGCCCTACCTGGTCGGGCTCTTCGGCCGGCTCGGCCGCTGGCTCTCGCTCGGCCCCCGGCTCGCCCTGCGCGACTCGGTGCGCCACCGCGGCCGCACCGCGCCCGCCGTGGCCGCCGTGATGGCCGCCGTCGCCGGCTCCGTCGCGGTCAGCGTCTACATGGCCAGCTACGAGGAGCAGAACCGGCGCGACTACGTCGCCTCCGGGCCCTCCAAGGCCGTCATGCTCGGCGCCGGCTGGATGACCGAGGCCGACGGCAAGCTGCTGCCGCAGATGCGCGAGGCCGTCGAACGCAGCATCCCCGACCTCGGCCAGCGCGCCGACGTCCAGCGCGTCGAGCCCAAGGGCAGCTGCCCCGACGGCAGCTTCTGCGGCTACATCAGGGTCGAGGTGCCCAAGGCGGACCGCTGCCCCGCCCTCGACGAGGCCAATCCGGTCGACCCCGCGGAGCACTACCGGATCCTGGGGACGGACCCGCGCTGCAAGTCGGACAACCGCCGCAGCACCCCCTACACCGCGCTGGTCGCCGGCGACGCCACCCTGCTGCGCAACCTCTACGGCGTCACCGACCAGGGGGTCGGCCAGGCCCTCGCGGCCGGCAAGGCCGTGGTGTTCGACCGGCGCTACCTCAAGGACGGCAAGCTCGCCCTCCAGTACACCCTTCCGGGCAACCCCGATTCGAGCGGCAACTCCCGGGAGAAGCCGGTCACCACCGAGATCGCCGTGGACGCCGTCCTCGCCGACACCGCGGTGCCCGCCCCGGGCCAGGCCGTGGTCAGCCCGGCCACCGCGGCCCGGCTCGGCTTCGCCACCACTGCGGCCGGCTCGGTCTGGCTGCCCGCCGCGATGCCCTCCGACGGCGCCCAGCAGAAGGCCGACGGCGCGATGGCCAAGCTCACCGACCACACCATGCTCAAGATCGAACGCGGCTACGAGTCCCGGGCCGGACTGATCCAGCTCGGCCTGAACGTCTTCGCCGCCATCGTCGCCCTCGGCGCGGCCGGCATCGCCACCGGACTGGCCGCCGCCGACTCCCAGCGCGACCTGACCACCCTCGCGGCGGTCGGCGCCGAACCCCGCATCCGGCGCTCGCTGTCCGGCTTCCAGTGCGGGGTGATCGCCGCCATGGGCGCCCTGCTCGGCGCGGTCTGCGGCGTGGTGCCGGGAGTGGCGCTGCGCAAGGTCGAGGCCGCGACGGGCGGCTACCCCGGGATGAGCCCCGCCGAGCTGGCCAACAAGGCGATCGTGGTCTTCCCGTGGCCCACCATCGCCGCCACCGTGGTGCTGCTGCCGCTGCTCGCGGCCGGCCTGGCGGCGGTGCTGACCCGGTCGCGGATCACCCTGCTGCGCCGC
>NZ_JBHVET010001184.1:0-1512 GCF_042802135.1 Kitasatospora sp. NPDC057512 | reverse complement strand
ACGTAGTCCGTCGTAACGATCGATAGAGGTTGAAGACCGTGAGCACTCCTGTCATCGGCGTCCTCGCCCTCCAGGGCGACGTCCGCGAGCACCTGGTGGCGCTGGCCGAGGCCGACGCGCTCGCCCGTCCGGTGCGCCGCGCCGAGGAGCTGGCCGAGGTCGACGCGCTGGTGATCCCCGGCGGGGAGTCCACCACCATGTCCAAGCTGGCGCTGCTGTTCGGCGTGATGGAGCCGCTGCGCGAGCGCGTCTCCGCCGGGATGCCGGTCTACGGCACCTGCGCGGGCATGATCATGCTGGCGGACAAGATCCTGGACGGCCGCGACGACCAGCAGACCGTCGGCGGCATCGACATGACGGTGCGCCGCAACGCCTTCGGCCGCCAGAACGAGTCCTTCGAGTCCGGGATCGACTTCGCGGGCCTGGACGACGCGCCGGTGCACGGCGTCTTCATCCGCGCCCCCTGGGTCGAGGCGGTCGGCGCGGGCGTCAAGGTGCTGGCCGAGCTGCCCGCCGCGGACGGCCCGGAGAGCCGGATCGTCGCCGTGCGCCAGGGCAACCTGCTGGCCACCTCCTTCCACCCGGAGCTGACCGGCGACCACCGGGTGCACGCGTACTTCGTGCGGATGGTCGAGGAGCACCTCGCCGGTCGGTAGACCACCGCCCACCGTGTGCGCCCCACCGCCGGCGACACCGGTAAGATCTCATCTGTTCATTTCCCTTTGGCGACGTAAAGGAGCTGGCGATGTCCGGCCACTCTAAGTGGGCTACCACCAAGCACAAGAAGGCCGTGATCGACGCCAAGCGCGGCAAGCTCTTCGCCAAGATGATCAAGAACATCGAGGTGGCGGCGCGCACCGGCGGTCCCGACCCGGCGGGCAACCCGACCCTCTACGACGCCATCCAGAAGGCGAAGAAGAGCTCGGTCCCGATCGACAACATCAACCGCGCCGTCAAGCGCGGTGGCGGTCTGGAGGCCGGCGGCGCCGACTACCAGACCATCATGTACGAGGGCTACGGCCCGAACGGTGTCGCGGTCCTGATCGAGTGCCTCACCGACAACCGCAACCGCGCCGCCTCCGACGTGCGCGTCGCGATGACCCGCAACGGCGGCTCGATGGCGGACCCGGGCTCGGTCTCGTACCTGTTCACCCGCAAGGGTGTCGTCATCGTCCCCAAGGCCGACGGCGTGGACGAGGACAAGCTGTTCGAGGTCGTCCTGGACCAGGAGCCGGAGGAGATCAACGACCTCGGCGACTCCTTCGAGATCGTCTCCGAGGCCTCGAAGATGGTCGCCGTGCGCACCGCGCTGGTCGACGCCGGCGTCGACTACGACTCGGCCGAGGCCAACTTCCTCCCCAGCATGCAGGTCGAGCTGGACGTCGACGGCGCCCGCAAGATCCTGAAGCTGATCGACGCGCTGGAGGACAGCGACGACGTGCAGAACGTCTTCGCCAACTTCGACATCTCCGACGAGGTCGGCGCGCAGCTCGACTCCGAGTGATCACTGAC
>NZ_JBHVET010001183.1:0-1517 GCF_042802135.1 Kitasatospora sp. NPDC057512 | reverse complement strand
GAGCCGGGCCGGCGCTCCGGGACCGGGCCGTTCGCGGACGGCGAACGCGGCGGGGCCGCGGCCGCCCGCCTCATCCGTTCGGCGGAACGGCCGTAAACGAATGCGAGGATGTGGCCTGCCGCGCCCGCCGCGCGGCGCGGTCGCGTCAGAAAGGTCCCGTTCATGGCCATCGAGGTCGGCACCCAGGCTCCGGACTTCGAGCTCCGCAACCAGCACGGCGAGTCCGTCCGGCTCTCCGACTTCCGCGGCCGGAAGAACGTCGTCCTGGTCTTCTACCCGTTCGCCTTCACCGGCGTCTGCACCGGCGAGCTGGGTGCGATCCAGCGGGAGCTGGCGGGCCTGCAGAACGACACCGCGCAGGTGCTCGGCCTCTCCTGCGACTCGCAGTTCTCCCAGCGGGTCTTCGCCGACCGGGAGGGCCTGGAGTTCCCGCTGCTGGCCGACTTCTGGCCGCACGGCGAGGTCGCCCGTGCGTACGGGGTCCTCGACGAGGAGCGGGGCTGCCCGCTGCGCGGCACCTTCGTGGTCGACACCGCCGGCGCGGTGCGCTGGAGCGTCGTCAACGGCCTCCCGGACGCCCGGGACGAGCAGGAGTACCTGAAGGTGCTCGCGGCGCTCTGAGGCCCCCGCCCGGGCCCCGTCCGGGGTCTCGGGCGCGCCCCGGGAGCGCCCGCCGGGCCCCCTCGGCGCCCGCCGGCCGGGTGCCGTGGGGCCGTGTCCGGCCTGATCAGGGGTGCGGGCGGGAACCCCGTACTACGCTCGGGCCGTTGGCGGGGTGGGAAGCGGGAGCCGGTACGGCCTCCCGCCGCCCCGGACCGCACCACCGGGGGCACCACTGGACGTGCCTCCCGATTCTTGGAGGACTAGTGGGAGTCAGCCTCAGCAAGGGCGGCAACGTCTCGCTCACCAAGGAGGCACCGGGCCTCACGGCCGTGGTCGTCGGCCTGGGCTGGGACGTTCGGACCACCACCGGTGCGGACTTCGACCTGGACGCCAGCGCACTGCTGTGCAACGCCCAGGGCAAGGTCGCCTCGGACGGCAACTTCGTGTTCTTCAACAACCTGAAGAGCCCGGACGGCTCGGTCGAGCACACCGGTGACAACCTGACCGGCGAGGGCGAGGGCGACGACGAGGCGATCAAGGTCAACCTGGCCGGCGTCCCGGCGGACGTGGAGAAGATCGTCTTCCCGGTGTCGATCTACGACGCCGAGACCCGCAGCCAGAACTTCGGCCAGGTGCGCAACGCGTTCATCCGCGTGGTGAACCAGGCCGACAACTCGGAGCTGGCCCGCTACGACCTCTCCGAGGACGCCTCCACCGAGACCGCGATGGTCTTCGGCGAGCTGTACCGCAACGGCAGCGAGTGGAAGTTCCGCGCCATCGGCCAGGGCTACGCCTCCGGCCTGCGCGGCATCGCGCAGGACTTCGGCGTCAACGTCTGAGCCGTCGCCGGCGCCCTGCGGCGCGGGCTGCGCGCCGTTCTCCCGGGGCGGCCCCGGACCTCCGTGGTCCGGGGC
>NZ_JBHVET010001182.1:0-1521 GCF_042802135.1 Kitasatospora sp. NPDC057512 | reverse complement strand
CCCCGGCCCTGGCCACAACCCGGAAGCCCCCGTAGCGAATTCGCTACGGGGGCTTCGTCGTCCCCCTGCCCCGTCGGCCGACTACGCTGGGTGTCCGGCACCGGCGGATTCGGTACACCCGGCTCCCCGGTCCACCTGGTTCATTCGGTTCAGGAGGCTTCGCGCTCATGACCCCGGAACACTTCGCGCTCCTCGAGGAAGCCCGCAGGAGCCTGCCCGACGGCTTCAAGGTCGAGATCTCCGGCGACACCATCACGATGATGGTGAGCCCCTCCGGCATCCACCAGCGCAACCTGCTGGTGGTGCGTCGCCAGTTCGACGCGCACACTCCGGCCGGGCTGCTGCCGAGCGAGAACACCGACCTGGTCTCGCCGAACGTCGGCAAGAGCCGCAACCCCGACCTGACGTACGTTCCGGACGAGGCCCTGGCCACCACCGACAACCAGGTGCCCGCCGAGCTGGCCGCGATCGCGGTCGAGCTGGTCTCGCCCTCGAACCCCGAGAACGACTGGGTCGGGAAGCTGCGCGACTATCCGCTGATGGCCATCCCGCTGTACCTGCTGATCGACGCCCGGGAGAAGACCGTCACCCTCTTCAGCAGGCCGGACGCCACCCGCTACCACCGCCGGGAGGACGTCTCCTTCGGCGAGACCCTGCACGTCCCGGAGCCCTTCGACTTCGACCTGACCACCGACGGCCTGCTGCCGTACTGACCCTCGGCCGCCCCCGGTCTAGGCGAAGACCTCGATCGCGCACCTGGCCGCGCCGCTGCGTCGGATGCGGGCGTCGCTGGTGACCAGGGGCACGGCGAGGGTCTCGGCGAGTGCCACGTACTGGGCGTCGTAGGCGCTGATGTTGTGGTTGAGCTCCCGGACCCGCTGCCAGAGGATCAGCGTCTCGTGCTTGGTGACGGCGAGCGACCGGTAGTCGGCGATCGCCTTCTCCGCCTCCTTCGCCGTGAGCTTCCCGCCCCGGACCATGCCGAACAGGGCCGAGACGATCTCGTAGTCGAGCAGGCCCGGTGCGGCGAGCACGTCCAGGTCGCGGAGCCGGGCGCGGACGGCGTGGCCGGCCGGGCCGTGGTCGGTGAGCACCCGGACCAGGGCCGAACAGTCCACGACGACGGTGGACGTCACCGGCGCTCCCGGCCCTCGTCGATCGCCGAGAGGATGTCGGCGGTGCTGATCTCGGTCCGGGTCTCCCGGTCGAGCCTGGTCATCATCTCGGCGAGCGACGGGGTGGCCGCCTCGCGGGTGACGAGGTCGAGCAGATAGCCCTGGAGGCTCTTTCCGGCCCGCGCGGCCTTCAGCTTGAGGGTGTCCAGGATCGGGTCCGGGACTTCGCGGATGGTGATGGCTGTCATGCCTGCATTTTAGCTGCACCGGCTGCACATTGCTGGCACCCTGCGGGCTGTCGCCGTACCGGCCCCGGCCGCCCTCCGCCCGTGGGGTCCGCGTTGACCGTGCTCCTGCCGCCTGAGTAGGGTCGCGGACGGCGGGCTCGGTTCCGTCGAGCCCGCCG
>NZ_JBHVET010001181.1:0-1523 GCF_042802135.1 Kitasatospora sp. NPDC057512 | reverse complement strand
CTCCGGGAGGGGGCCGTACGCGTGCCCGCCTACAGGAACGCCCCGCTCGGCAGGTACGGCGCCGGCGGCCGCATCCCGCGCACCCCGACGAAGCCGCCGGTCTCCGGCGTCAGCCCGACCTCCAGCCCGACGTCCAGCGCCCACTCCTGCTCGGCGGTCAGGTACTCCACCCGGGCCTCGACCCCGTCCGGCACCCGGGCCAGCGCCTCGCGCAGCAGCCGGGCCCCGATCCGCTTGCTGGTGGCCGCCAGCAGCCGCACCGTGCCGCCGTCCCGGTAGCAGTAGCCGCTGCCGGCCAGCGCGTCCGCGACCAGCAGCTCCTCGAAGTGCCCGAGCATCAGCTCGTGGTCCGGCCCGTGCGCGGACCCGCGCAGCCGGCGGTCCACCGAGTCCAGCAGGTGCAGGTGGGTGGCGTTGCCGCGGTGCACCGGTATGTCGCCCGGATCGATCAGCCCCTGCCGGTCCACCGTCCCGGTCAGCCGCATCGCCGGGTGCAGGGTGAACCCGGCCAGCCGGTAGCGGCGGGCCGCCGCCGGGGAGCCGGAGGCGCAGACCATCCCGCGCAGGCAGCCCCGGGCGTGCGCCATCGCCCGTTCGAGCAGCAGCCGCCCCACCCCCCGGCCCTGCGCGGACGGCCGGACGGCGAACAGCGAGGGCGTCCACAGGCCCTCGCGGCGCATCGACAGCACCACCCCGACCGCCTGCCCGCCGCTCTCCGCCAGCCAGCAGCCCCCGGGATCGGTGCGCGCCAGGTGCCTGGTCCGGGCCAGCTGCAGCGGCGTCGGCCGCGGTGGCCGCGCGGGGTCGTCGGACGGTGCGGCGAACGCGGCGAAGGACAGTTCCCGGACGACCTCCGCGTCCGCTGCGGTGTCCCTGACCTGGCGAAGGATCATGCCGACCATCCTGGCGTCCGCCGGGCGGCGGTGGGGCCCGTTCACCCGGATCCGTGCTGCGGGCGGTGACCGGCCCTCCGGGGGTGTGCGAGCATGGGGAGCGTAGGGGACGCGGGTGGCACACCCGGCCTACGGACAACCAGCCGCGACAGGCCGCAGAAATCGATCGCCGCCCGGGAAATGAAACCGGACGGCCGTTGGTTGGCACTGGCGGCAGACCGTCGTCAAGACCGGGAGAAAGCAGATGACCGTCCAGGACGAGACCACCGTCGAGAGTGGCATCCTCCTCACCGATGCCGCCGCGGCCAAGGTCAAGGCCCTGCTGGAGCAGGAAGGCCGCGAGGACCTCGCGCTGCGCGTCGCCGTCCAGCCCGGTGGCTGCTCCGGCCTGCGTTACCAGCTGTTCTTCGACGAGCGCTCGCTCGACGGTGACGTGATCAAGGACTTCGACGGCGTCAAGGTCGTCACCGACCGGATGAGCGCCCCGTACCTGGGCGGCGCCACCGTCGACTTCGTCGACACCATCGAGAAGCAGGGCTTCACCATCGACAACCCGTACGCCACCGGCTCCTGCGCCTGCGGCGACTCGTTCAGCTAAGCCCGCTGCGGAAGGCGGCCCCGGGGATCACC
>NZ_JBHVET010001180.1:0-1524 GCF_042802135.1 Kitasatospora sp. NPDC057512 | reverse complement strand
CTCCGCCGGCCAGTACGTGCAGTGCGAGTCGAAGGGCGACAAGGGCAACAGCATGTCCTCGCCCGCGACGTTCATCAACGACCGCCTGTGGGGCAGCGGCCACCTGATCGAGTTCTTCGACAGCTTCAGCACGCCGACCGGTGCCGGGCAGGTCCTCTCGCTGGGTGCCGGGCACTACACCCCCGACGTCGCCAAGGTCACCATCAGCTACGGCGACGACCCGACGCAGTACCCGGCCGTCATGGCCGACGGCGCGTTCGTCCACATCGCGGCCATCACCACCGGCCCCGACGCGAACCCCTTCCCCCCGGCCCCCTACGTCCACGCCTACAACGCGGACGGCAAGGAGATCTACAACCAGAAGACCCAGCCCACAGCCGGGAACACCCGCCCGTAGGCGATACCCCAGGACCTCAGCCGAGTCGCTTGAGCATCTTGACCGAGGCCGTCTCGTAGCCGAGCGACTCGTAGAGGCCGCGCGCACCCGTGTTGAACCCGAAGACGCTGAGACCGAGGGTATGGGCGCCCTGCGCCCGGGCGTACTCCTCGCCGAGGAGCATGGCCCTCCGCCCGAGGCCCAGCCCGCGCTTGTCGGCGTCGATCACGATGTCCCAGATCCACCAGGAGCCGGCGTCGTCGCTCGTGTCCGGTCCGATCCAGAGGTAGCCGACGGCTGCCCCGGCGGCATCGACCACGTCGAAGACCACATGCCCGGGGCTCGGCGTGCCGGAGGGAAAAGCGCGGGCCATGCTTTCGTCCGCGTGGCGGCAGGCGTCCTCGGGCGTCTGCCCCGCAGCGACGAGGTCCTTGGCGTACTCGGCCCGGCAGCGCTCGAGCCAGGCGGGCAGGAGTCGGGCGTCCATGGGGCGGAGGGTCGGAGACATCCGGTCAGCCTCCCACACTTCTCCGATGCGGCATCAGCTCGGGGGTCGACGTACACGGTGCGGTCATCGGTCCGCTCCCTTTCGTATCGTGGCGTCCGCCAGGACGCCGGTGGTCTGCAGCTCGGTGCGCGCGTGGGCGATGGCGTCGGGCGTCTGGGCGAAGACCCGCCCCTGCCGCTGGAGGGCGTCCAGCACGCCGAGGGCGTCCAGGGTCCGCCGGTGGCCGTCCGGTACCCCCGCGGCCAGGACGAGGATGCCGCGCCGTTCCAGCGTGCCGATCGCGTCGCCCAGCGCCAGGGCGCCCGTGGAGTCGATCGCGGTGACGTGGGAGAGGCGCAGGATGACGGCCTTGACGTCGGTGGTCTCGGCGAGCTGGAGCAGGAAGCGGTGGGCGGCCGCGAAGAACACCGGCCCGTCTATCCGGTAGGCGACGATGTGCTCGGCGAGCAGCGCCCGCTCCTCCTCGTGGTGGTCGGCCGGAGTCAGGCCGTCGTGCAGCGGCACCTGCTGGAGCCTCGCGGACCGTGCGACCTGGCGCAGGGCCAGGATCCCGGCGACGGCCAGGCCGACGATGACGGCCGTGACCAGGTCGAAAGCCAGGGTCGCGGCGGCGGTGAGCACCAGAACGGCGGCTTCGCCG
>NZ_JBHVET010001179.1:0-1528 GCF_042802135.1 Kitasatospora sp. NPDC057512 | reverse complement strand
CGGGCCGCCGTGCCAGCCGGGAGGTGCTGGCCGCGTTGGAGTATATGGGCATCGGCGAGCTCGCCGACCGCTTCCCCGACGACATGTCCGGCGGCCAGCAGCAGCGCGTCGCCATCGCCCGCGCCCTGATCGGCGAGCGCCGGCTGGTGCTCGCCGACGAGCCGACCGGCGCCCTCGACTCGGCCACCGGCGAGGCGGTGCTCGCCGTGCTGCGCGCCCGCTGCGACGCCGGCGCCGCCGCGATGATGGTCACCCACGAGGCGGCCCACGCCAGTTGGGCGGACCGGGTGGTCCACCTGCGGGACGGCGCGGTCGCCTCGGAGGCCCCCGGCCGCCGCTCCTCGGCCCGCCTCGCCGCGGTGCACCCGTCCGGCGCGGTCGGCGAGGTGGCGCGGTGAGGCTCGGAGCCTGGCGGGTCGCCCTGCGCATCGCCCGCCGCGACGCGCTGCGCGCCAAGGGCCGCAGCGCGCTGATCGCCGCCATGATCGCGCTGCCCGTGCTCGGCGTCACCGGCGCCGACGTGGTCCACCGCAGCGGGCAGCTGACCCCGGCCGAACGGGTCGAGCGGGTGGTGGGCGGCGCGGACGCCCTGGTCACCTCGCTCGACCCGGGCACCCCGGTCGAGCAGGCCCCGATCGCCGAGGACGGCGCCTTCTCCGTCCCGGCCCGCCCCGGCGACAGGCCGACGGCCGAGCAGGAGAAGGGCGCGAGCACCGACCCGGCCGCCCTGGTCGCCGCACTGCTGCCGCCCGGCAGCGCGCTCACCCCGGCCCGGCCCGGGCCGGAGGCCGGCGCGGACTCGCCCGAGGGCCTGGTCCGCACCCTCACCACCGAGGCCGACCTCGGCGACCCGATCTGGCGCGGCCGGCTCGACCTGGTCGAGGGCCGCGCCCCGGGCGCCCCGCACGAAGTCGCCGTCACCCGGGCCTTCCTGAGCCGCTCCGGACTCAAGCCCGGCGCCACCACCACCCTCCAGGGCCTGGAGCGCACCCCGTACACCATCACCGGCGTCGTGGAGCACCCGAGCGAGCTGGGACGGGTCGAACTCGTCGCCCGGCCGGGCGAGTTGATCGATCCGCTGAACACCGCGCTGGCGGGCGGCGGGTCCGCCGCGGAGAAGCCCTCGACCACCCGGTCCGGCTGGCTGGTCCGGCTGCCGTCCGGGGCCTCCCTCGACTGGGCCGCGGTCCAGCGGTTCAACGCCCACGGCTACACCCTGACCGCGCGCTCGGTGGCGATCGCCCCGCCGCCCGAGCAGGCCGTCCCCTACTACCGCGACGCGTACCGCTACCACGACCCGACGGCCGCCAACAACACCCGGATGGTCGTCGCCGTCGTCAGCGGCATGGCGCTGCTGGAGGTCGCCCTGCTGGCCGGGCCCGCCTTCGCGGTCGGCGCCCGCCGTTCGCGCCGCCAGCTCGCCCTGCTCGGCGCGGCCGGCGGGAGCCGGGCCCACGTCGGTGCGGTGGTGCTCGGCGGCGGCCTCGTCCTCGGCGCCGCCGGGGCGGTGGTCGGCGTGGTGCTCGGC
>NZ_JBHVET010001178.1:0-1531 GCF_042802135.1 Kitasatospora sp. NPDC057512 | reverse complement strand
CCACCGCACCGAGGCCGATCAGCCGGTTGCGCAGCTTGCGGCGGCGCTCGGCGCGCACCTCGCTGCGGGACTCGGCGAACTTCAGCCAGTCGATGACGTCCTCGGTCTCCTCCGCCTCCTCGTCGACGAAGGTGAACTCACCCGTGGTGTAGCTGTCGTCGGGCGCCTTGCTTCCGGCCTTCCCGGCCTTCCCGGCCTTCCCGGCCCGCGCCCCGGCGACCTGCTCGGACGGCGGCTCGGCCTTGGCCGGCACCGGCTCGGCGGCCGGCCGGGGCACCCGCGGACGCGCCGGCGCGGCGGCCGCGGCGGCGGCGGCCGGCCCGGCCTGCCCCGGTGCCTGCTCCGGTGCCTGCACCGCTGCCTGCTCCTGCGACGGCGTCTGCGGTTCGGCGACGACCGGGGCGGCCGCCTGGTACGGCTGCTCCTGGTACCCCTGGTAACCCTGCTGCTGGTAGACGTACGTGCCCTGCCCGTACACGGGCTGCCCGTACTGGTCGTACTGCTGGTCGTACTGCTGCTGCCCGTACGGCTGTTGCTGCGGGAACTGCCCGCCCTGCTGGTACCCGTCGTACCCCTGGTAGCCCTGCTGCTGGTAGCCGTAGGCGCCCTGCCCGTACACCGGCTGCCCGTACTGGTCGTACTGCTGCTCGTACGACTGCTGCTCGTACGGCTGCGCCTGCGCCTGCTGCTGCGGCTGCTGCGGGTCCTGCGGCTGCTGGTAGCCCTGGTACGGCTGCTGGTACTGCCCGGTGGACCAGTCCTCCGGCCGCCGGCCGTCGCTGCGATCAGTCATGCACCGCTCCCGGATCAGTCCCCGCGCGGCGCGTACAGCGCCCGCTTGTCGATGTAGCGGACCACGCCGTCCGGGACGAGGTACCAGACCGGTTCGCCCTGGGCGACCCGGTTGCGGCAGTCCGTGGAGGAGATGGCCAGCGCCGGGACCTCCACCAGGGAGACCCCGCCCACCGGAAGCCCGGCGTCCGACAGAGTGTGCCCCGGGCGGGTGCATCCGATGAAGTGGGCCAGCGAGAAGAGCTCGTCGGAGTCGCGCCAGGACAGGATCTGGGCGAGCGCGTCGGCGCCGGTGATGAAGAAGAGGTCGGCGTCCGGGTGCAGGGCGTGCAGGTCGCGCAGGGTGTCGACGGTGAACGTCGGGCCCTCGCGGTCGATGTCGATCCGGCTGACCGAGAACTGCGGGTTCTCGGCGGTGGCGATGACCGTCATCAGGTAGCGGTCCTCGGCCGGGGTGACGTGCCGGTCGCTCTTCTGCCACGGCTGCCCGGTCGGTACGAAGATCACTTCGTCCAGGTGGAACGCGCTCGCGACCTCACTGGCGGCGACGAGGTGGCCGTGGTGGATCGGGTCGAAGGTGCCGCCCATCACGCCGAGGCGCTTCTTCACCGGTTCCGGTCCGCCGGGATTCCCGGCCTGCTCTCCCATGCCGCCACACCTTACGCGACACGCGTTACGGTGCGGGAACGGCCGGGTGGGGGTTCTCCGCAGACGCGTGAGGGAGCGGCCGGCCGGTGGC
>NZ_JBHVET010001177.1:0-1534 GCF_042802135.1 Kitasatospora sp. NPDC057512 | reverse complement strand
GGGTGATCAGCGTGCCGCCGACCGCGAAGGACAGCCCGCCCAGCAGGAACACCAGCGGCAGCAGTGCGCCCGGCGCGTCCGCCAGGACGGCCAGGGCGGGCCAGCCCGCCAGCAGCAGCGGGCCGCCGACGGCGAGGACCAGGCCGGGGCGCCGGTCCGCGAGCCGCCCCGCGACGGTGACCCCGGCGAACGACCCGGCCCCGAACAGCACCAGCGCGACCGGCACCCACAGGTCGCCCAGCCCGGCCGGGCCGGTCACCACGGGGGCGAGGAAGGTGAAGCCGCCGAAGGTCGCCGCGTTCACCAGTGCGGCGAGCAGCATCGCGCGGAGCAGCCGGGGGCGGCGCAGCTCGCCGAGCTCCGCGCGCAGGGCCGGGGCCGGGGCCGGGGGCGGGGTCATGGCCGCGGCCCGGTCGGTCGAAGTGGCGACGGACGGAAGGCCCTTGGCGATGCCGACGGCGGCCGGCAGGCAGAGCAGCGCGACGGCCCAGAACGCGGCGCGCCACCCGAACAGCGAGCCCAGCACCGCCCCGCCCGGGACGCCGGCCACCGTCGCCACCGTCGTCCCCGACAGCAGCACGGCGAGCGCCCGGCCCTTGCGGTCCGCCGGGACGAGCGCGGCGGCGGTGGTCAGCGCCACCGCCAGGAACCCGGCGTTGGCGAGCGCGGCGACCACCCGGGTGGCCACCAGCACCGGGAAGCTCGTCGTCACCGCCCCGACGGCGTGCGCCGCCGCGAACACCAGGACGAACCCGAGCAGGCTGCCGCGCCCCGACCGGCCGCGGGCGAGACCGGCCATCAGCGGCGCGCCGACCGCCATCCCGACCGCGAAGGCCGAGGCGAGCCCGCCGGCCGTACCGACGGTGACGCCGAGATCGGCGGCGAGTCCGGGCAGCAGCCCGGCGAGCATGAACTCCGAGGTGCCCATGGCGAACACGGCCAGGGCGAGCAGATAGAGCGGAAAGGGCATCGAGAGGCTCCGAAGCGGGGCGGTGGGAACGAGGAGGACGGACGTCTCGTCACCGCACGCTCAACCCCCGGGCGGCGCAGGCGTGGCGCTCGCTCGGACCTCGGTGGTTCAGGATCTCCGGGGTTTCAGGGGGCCGACGGCGCGTGACCGAAAGCCCCCACCCTGGATGCCTCAGGGCTCGACATGCCCGGCACGCTACCCGACCCCCTGCCGCCGGGTCACCCGGTTTTCCCGTCGGTCGGGCTGGGAGCCACCGGCCGGCGGCCACGATGCGCGGCTCGACCACCGCCCGGGGATCCCGCCGAGCGTGAACTCGCGCTCGACGACGCCGTCGTCGACGTTCACGGGTACCACCTCCTCGTTCTCTCGCGCGGCCGCAAGGTGGCTGGCAGGCCGGCGGTACCGGGGCACCGGACGATCCTCTCGGCCGGGCCCGGACGATCCGCTCCTGTAAGCCGGGGAGCCGTGGTGGCTTTTCGACCGGGGGGGCGGCGGTCGGGGTGTCGGACCGGGGCACCGGCCCCTACGGCACCAGCACCCGCTCGGCGTCCCGTTCCACCGCGA
>NZ_JBHVET010001176.1:0-1546 GCF_042802135.1 Kitasatospora sp. NPDC057512 | reverse complement strand
CCAGCAGCTGCACCTCGTCCGCCGCCGAGCGCGCCGTCCGCATCAGCTCCGAGCGGATGAACCGCCGGTCGGTGGTGTCCCCGCCGTCGGAGAGCACCTTCGCCGTCCGGGGGGCGTGCGGCAGCACCCCGAGCACCGGCAGCCCGAGCTCCCGGGTCACCTCCGCCCGGGCGTACGGCCCCTCGGCGACCAGCAGCAGCCCGAGCGCGTCCGCCCCGGTGCCGGCGGCGGCCAGGTCCTCGGTCAGGGCCGCGAGCCGGGGCCGGACCGAGCTCAACCCGCGCAGCGTGGTCCGCACGGTCGCCACCACCGCGTCGGCGCGGCGGGCCAGCACCGCGCTGTGGCCGGTGGCGCCGGAGCGGCCGAGGTCCACGATGACGTCGTAGCCCTGGTGTTCCACGCCGTGCAGCAGTTCGGCGAGCGGCTCCCAGGTGTAGGCGAGGCCGGGCGCCTGGGTGGGGTCGGTCAGCCCGGGCAGCAGCAGCCGCTCGGCGTTGCCCTCGGGCGAGAGGTCGATCAGCTGCTCCCAGATGGTCTGCGCGAGCAGCCCGCGCCGGTCGGCGACGGCCAGGTTGCGCAGCCCGTACACCGCCTCGACCCGGCCCTCCAGGGCGCCGGCGAGCACCGCACCGCCGTCCGGGTCGGCCTCGACCAGCAGGATCCGCCGGCCGGGCGGCAGGGGCCAGGACAGCAGCAGTGCCAGGGCGGTGGTGGTGGCTCCCGGTGCGCCCGGGCCGCCGACCACCGCGATCACGGCCATCAGGCGCCGCCCGTCGCGGCCGGTCCTCCGGGCGTGGCTCCGCCGGGGGTGCCGGCGCCCGGCGTGGCGGCACCCGGCGTGGTGGCCCCGGGGGCAGGGGCGGGGGCGGCGGCCGAGGGCGCGCCGCCCGGCGCCCCGCCGCGCGGCGCGAGCAGCACCTGGATCCGCCCGCTCGCCACCCACTGCGCCAGCCGGGGCCCGTCCGCGGTGCCGACCGCCACGTCGATCACCTGGCTGCCGTCGGTGTCCACCCGGCCGACGGTGATCACCGTGGCGGGCAGCGAGTCGGCCCGGCCGTTGTCGGGGGTGAAGACGACGACCAGCTGCACGCCGGGCTGGAGCCGGCTGGCGGGCAGCTGGCTGCGCTTGGCCGACACCCCGACCACGATCTGCCCGGGCTGCACCGACAGCCCCTGCGCGAGGTCGGCCCCGGTGAGCATCGCGCCGCGCTTGAGGTCGGTGGCGGCCCGCATGCCGACGGCCTTCGTCCGGTCCTGGGCCGCCAGCGGGTGCAGCGCCGGGTCCCCCGCGATCCGGGCGACCACCAGGTCGTCCTCGGTGATCACCTGCCCCCACGGCACGTCCCGGGCCAGCGCCAGCACCGCGACCCGCTGGCCGGTGCTGTTGTAGAGGACGGCCCCGCCCAGCCCGCCGGCCGCGATCAGCGCGACGGCCATCGCCAGCACCGCCGGACGCCGCCGCCGCGCCCGCATGGTCCGCCCGGGCGCGTGCGGCAGCGCCCGGCCCATGCCCGGGCCGCCCTGCTCCGGCTGCGCCGGAAGCGCC
>NZ_JBHVET010001175.1:0-1549 GCF_042802135.1 Kitasatospora sp. NPDC057512 | reverse complement strand
GGGCAAGACCACGCTGGCGCACGCCCTGGCCGACGCGCTCGGCCGGCCGGCGGTCTGCCGGGACGAGATCAAGGAGCGGATGGCCGCCGCCCGGCAGGCCCCGGCCGAGGACCTGGACCGGCGGACGCTGACCGAGTTCTTCCGCGGCATCGACGAACTCCTGCGCGCGGGAACGGACCTGGTGGCGGAGGCGGCCTTCCAGGACCGGCTGTGGCGGCCCGGTCTGCTGCCGCTCGTCGGCCGCGCCGAGCTGCGCGTCGTGCGCTGCACCGTCGACCCCGGGACCGCCCGCGAGCGCATCGCCCGCCGGGCCGCCGAGGAACCCGGGCGCGCCGTCCACGCGGACGGCGAGCTGCTGCGCCGCATCGCGAGCGGCGAGCGGCCGATCGAGTCCTGGGTACCGATCGCGCTGGACGCCCCCTGCCTGGCCGTGGACACCACCCGGGGCTGGAACCCACCCCTGGAGCGGATCACGGCCTTCGCCACCGGGGCCGCGGGTGCCGCCGGTGCCGCCGGAGCTGTCGGTGCTGCCGAGGAGCCGTCCGGCCGGGTCGGGAGCCACCCGCCGCGAGACGGGAAGGGCTGACAGAACCGCGCGGCGCCCGTCCCAGCCCCTCCCGGGGCGTCACGCCCTAACCTCGACGGTATGGACGCGTTCGAACACCCGGGCGGGCAGGCCGTCGTTCCCCCGGGGGAGGAGCTGGAAGCCCTGGTACGGCTGCTGGACCGGCGCGGCGCGGTGGTGCTCAGCGGGGCGGGACTGTCCACCGAGTCCGGCATCCCCGACTACCGCGGCGCCACCGGCCGCCGCCGCGGCGGCACCCCGATGACGTACCAGGAGTTCACCGGCAGCGCGGACGCCCGGCGCCGCTACTGGGCCCGCAGCCACACCGGCTGGCCCGCGATCGCCGGGGCCCGGCCCAACGCCGGGCACCACGCGGTGGAACGGCTGCGCCGGGCCGGGCACGTCGCGGCGGTCATCACCCAGAACGTGGACGGCCTCCACCACGCGGCCGGCACCCGGGAGGCCGTGGAGCTGCACGGCGGGCTCCGCCGGGTGGTCTGCCTCGACTGCCGCCGCACCAGCACCCGGGCCGAGCTGGACCGGCGGCTGGAGGAGCTCAACCCGGGCTTCCGGCCGACCGGGGCGGAGCTGCGGCCCGACGGGGACGCGCGGCTGCCGCGGTCCGTGGTGGACGGCTTCCTGGTCGCCGCCTGCACGGCGTGCGGCGGCGTGCTCAAGCCCGACGTGGTCTTCTTCGGCGAGAACGTCCCACCGCCCCGGGTCGAGCACTGCTACGAACTGGTCGACGCGGCGGGCTCGTTGGTGGTCCTCGGCTCCTCCCTGGCGGTCCTGTCCGGGCTGCGCTTCGTCCGCCGCGCCGCCAGGGCCCGGCTGCCGGTCGCGATCGTCAACCAGGGGCCGACGCGCGGGGACGAACTCGCCGGGCTCCGCCTCGACCTGCCGCTGGGGGCGGCCATGACGGAGGTCGCCCGGCTGCTCGACGCCGCCTGACCGGGCCTGACCGGGCCGGCCGGCGTTTCGGCC
>NZ_JBHVET010001174.1:0-1550 GCF_042802135.1 Kitasatospora sp. NPDC057512 | reverse complement strand
AGCATGGCCAGGCGCCGGGCGGCCTGCCGGGCGACCCGGCCCGCACCGGGGAGGATGCGGGCCGGGACGCCGTGCGGCTGAAGCGTGGTCAACGCGCCAGCCAGGTCTTCTCGAGCTGGACGCGGCCGTAGCCGGGGAGCTTGGGCAGGTCGCGCACGGCGGCGCCGGCGAGGTCGATGCCGTCGGCCATGCCCCACAGCAGGTAGCCGGACCTGGCGAACTCGATCTCCTGGAGCTGGTGCAGCAGCGTGCCGCGCGCGGCGGCGTCGGCCGTGCCCATGGCGGTGCGGTAGGCCTCGTCGAAGGCGGGGTCCTTGAAGCCGGCCTCGTTCTGGCCGGCGTCGGAGAGCATCGTCTTGGCGGCGAAGAAGACGACCGAGTCGTTGGTGCCCCAGTACGTCGTGTAGAGCGTGCCCTTGAGCCAGGTGGCGTCCCAGAACACCTTGGAGTCCTGCTTGACGACGTTGATCTTCACGCCGGCCTCGCGGACCTGGGTGGCGAACAGGGTCGCGGACTCGGCCAGGCCGGAGATGTCCTCGGTGGTGACCAGGTCGTACGTCCGGGAGGTGTCGAATCCGGCGTCCGCGAGGAGTTGCCTGGCCTTGGCGAGGTCGCGGGTGCGCTGGGGGATGTCCTTGGCGAGGGCGGGGTCGCCGGTGCCGAGGACGTCGTTGGCGACGCTGCCGTAGCCGGAGAGGACCTGCTTGACCATCGCGTCGCGGTCGACCGCCAGCTTCAGCGCCTCGCGCACCCGCGGGTCGGCGAAGGGGCCGTCGGCGGTGCGCATGACGATCGGCATCGCCATGTCGTTGGGCCGGCGCAGGATCCGGACGTCCTTGCGGGCCTCGGCGGTGCGGGCGGCGACGGCGCCGACGTTGGAGGCGACGTCGATCTGCCCGGCGAGCAGGGCGTTCGCCATGGCCTGGGGGCTCTCGAAGAGGCGGACCTCGACGGCGTCGAGGAGGACCTTGCCGCCGTACCACTGGTCGTTGCGCACCAGGCGGGCGTTGCCGTCGCGGTACCAGTCGAGCTTGAACGGGCCGGTGCCGGGGGCGCCGGCGATCGCGTCGTCCTTGGTGTCCTTCTTGAGGACGAAGGTGGTGAGGCGGGTCTGCAGCGGCAGGTCGGCGTTGGGGTAGTCGGAGACGAGGACGACGGTCTTCGCGTCCTCGGCCCTGATGCCCTCGGGCTGGATGCCGGGCAGGCGACTCTTGCCGGCCGGGGTGTCGCGCAGGCGCCGCAGCGACCAGACGACGTCGTCGGCGGTGACGGGGGTGCCGTCGTGGAAGGCGGCTCCGTCGGCGATCGTGAAGCGCCAGGTCGTCAGGTCTTCGGACGGCTTCCAGGAGGCGGCCAGGCGCGGGACGGTGTTGGCGGTGTCCCCGGGTATCGCGAGGGTGTCGTAGAGCAGGCTGATGATCAGGTAGTCGCTCTCGTTGGCCTGGGTGCCGTGCGGGTCACGGGTGATCGCCGAGGCCTTGCCGAGGGCGCCGACCTTCAGCGTTCCTCCGGCGCGGGGCTGTGCGGACGCCGCACCGGCCGGTGCGGCG
>NZ_JBHVET010001173.1:0-1557 GCF_042802135.1 Kitasatospora sp. NPDC057512 | reverse complement strand
CCGGATCCGGTGCGGGGCCCTCCTCGTGGCGTCGGCCTCGGGTCAGGCGCTCTTCTCCCGGCGCTCGCGCTTGATCATGTCGCGCGGCACCAGGGTGGGGATGGCGTGCTTGGAGACCACGTCTCCGGTGACCACCACGCGGGCGACGTCCTGGCGCGAGGGGACCTCGTACATCACGGACATCAGCACCTCCTCCATGATGGCCCGCAGCCCGCGCGCGCCGGTGCCGCGCAGGATCGCCTGGTCGGCGATCGCCTCCAGCGCGTCCCGGGAGAACTCCAGCTCCACGCCGTCCAGTTCGAACAGCTTGCGGTACTGCTTGACCAGCGCGTTGCGCGGCTCGGTGAGGATCTGGAGCAGCGCCTCGCGGTCCAGGTTGTGCACGCTGGTGATCACCGGCAGACGGCCGATGAACTCGGGGATCATGCCGAACTTCACCAGGTCCTCGGGCATCACCTGGCGGAAGTGGTCGCTGGCGTCCGACTCCCGCTTGGAGCGGATGTTGGCACCGAAGCCGATGCCCTTGGCACCCGCGCGGCCCTCGATGATCCGCTCCAGGCCGGCGAACGCGCCGCCGACGATGAACAGCACGTTCGTGGTGTCGATCTGGATGAACTCCTGGTGCGGGTGCTTGCGCCCGCCCTGCGGCGGCACCGACGCGGTGGTGCCCTCCAGGATCTTCAGCAGGGCCTGCTGCACGCCCTCGCCGGAGACGTCCCGGGTGATCGACGGGTTCTCGCTCTTGCGCGCGACCTTGTCGATCTCGTCGATGTAGATGATCCCGGTCTCGGCCTTCTTGACGTCGTAGTCGGCCGCCTGGATCAGCTTGAGCAGGATGTTCTCGACGTCCTCGCCGACGTAGCCGGCCTCGGTCAGCGCGGTGGCGTCCGCGATCGCGAACGGCACGTTCAGCATCCGGGCCAGGGTCTGCGCCAGCAGCGTCTTGCCGGAGCCGGTGGGGCCCAGCAGCAGGATGTTCGACTTGGCCAGCTCGATGGCGTCCTCGCGGCCGTTGCCCCCGCTGCGGCCCGCCTCACCCGCCTGGACCCGCTTGTAGTGGTTGTAGACGGCGACCGACAGCGCCTTCTTGGCGAGGTCCTGTCCGACCACGTACTGGTCCAGGAACTCGTAGATCTCGCGCGGCTTCGGGAGCTCCTCGAAGCGCACCTCGGAGGTCTCGGCGAGTTCCTCCTCGATGATCTCGTTGCACAGGTCGATGCACTCGTCGCAGATGTACACGCCTGGGCCGGCGATCAGCTTCTTCACCTGCTTCTGCGACTTGCCGCAGAACGAGCACTTGAGCAGGTCGCCACCGTCTCCGATGCGTGCCACGAGGTGCTTCCCCTTCGCCAGGGGCCCCGCAGGGGTTCCGGGGCCTGGTGCTGTGGACCGTCAACGCCGACGGCGCTCGGTCTCGCTATCCGACGGTACTCTGCCGGGCCCGTGATTCCGTCCTCTTCGCCAGGTCTGCCCTACGCCCTGGGCGAATTGATACCGAACAGATGCCGTCGCACGGGCCCGCCGATGGGCCGGGGCGGGGTGCGCACCCGTGTGCGC
>NZ_JBHVET010001172.1:0-1558 GCF_042802135.1 Kitasatospora sp. NPDC057512 | reverse complement strand
CGTCGAGGGTGACCAGGCCGTGCTGCTGGCCGCCGATCGAGACGGCGGCCGCGCGGTCCGCCCAGCCCGTCGCCACCGCGGCCTCGCCGAGTGCCCGCCACCACTGCTCGGGGTCGCTCTCGCGGCCGGCGCCCGTGCTGACGGTGTGCGGGGCACGGCCCTCGCCCAGGACCGTGCCCGTGTCGGTGTCGACGGCAAGGGCCTTGGTGGACTGCGTCGAGCTGTCGAAGCCGATCACGACGCGCTGCTCAGCCATGCGTTCCTCCGGAGGGGTTCCTTCTCATGCGTCGGCATATTAGTTTGTTGAGAGTCATTACAAACACCCCCCGGCGCGCTGATCGGAGCCGCTCCATGTCCAGTGACCCTCTCGCCCCCACGCCCGCGCACAGGTTCACCTTCGGTCTGTGGACCGTCGGTTGGCAGGGTCGCGACCCCTTCGGCGACGCGACCCGCCCCGCCCTCGACCCGGTCGAGACCGTCCAGCGGCTGGCCGAACTCGGCGCCTACGGCGTCACCTTCCACGACGACGACCTGATCCCCTTCGGCGCGGGCGACGCCACGCGCGAGCAGACCGTCAAGCGCTTCCGCGCCGCGCTGGACGCCGCCGGGCTGAAGGTCCCGATGGCGACCACCAACCTGTTCACCCACCCGGTGTTCAAGGACGGCGCCTTCACCGCCAACGACCGCGACGTACGGCGCTACGCGCTGCGCAAGACGCTGCGCACCATCGACCTGGCCGCGGAGCTCGGCGCCTCGGTCTACGTCGCCTGGGGCGGTCGCGAGGGCGCGGAGTCCGGTGCCGCCAAGGACGTGCGCACCGCGCTGGACCGGCTGAAGGAGGCCTTCGACCTGCTGGGCGAGTACGTCGAGCAGCAGGGCTACGACCTGCGGTTCGCGATCGAGCCCAAGCCCAACGAGCCGCGCGGCGACATCCTGCGGCCCACGGTGGGCCACGCCCTGGCGTTCATCAACGAGTTGGAGCGCCCCGAGCGGGTCGGCGTCAACCCGGAGGTGGGCCACGAGCAGATGGCCGGGCTCAACTTCCCGCACGGCATCGCCCAGGCCCTGTGGCACGGCAAGCTGTTCCACATCGACCTCAACGGCCAGTCCGGCATCAAGTACGACCAGGACCTGCGCTTCGGCGCGGGAGACCTCCGGCAGGCCTTCTGGCTGGTCGACCTGCTGGAGTCGGCCGGCTACGACGGCCCGCGGCACTTCGACTTCAAGCCGCCGCGCACCGAGGACTTCGACGGCGTCTGGGCCTCGGCGGCCGGCTGCATGCGCAACTACCTGCTGCTGGCCGAGCGTTCCCGCGCCTTCCGGGCCGACCCGGAGGTCGAGGCCGCGCTCGCCGCCTCCCGGTTGCCCGAACTGGCCCTGCCCACGGCCGGGGACGGCCTGGCCGGGCTGCTGGCGGACCGCTCCGCCTTCGAGGAGTTCGACGTCGACGCCGCCGCCGCGCGCGGCATGGCCTTCGAGCAGCTGGACCAGCTCGCCCTCGAACACCTCCTCGGCGCCCGCTGAACGGAGTTCCCACCCGGGCCGGGTCGTGCGGACG
>NZ_JBHVET010001171.1:0-1560 GCF_042802135.1 Kitasatospora sp. NPDC057512 | reverse complement strand
GGACCCCTGGCCGGTGGCCTGTACCGCGGCGACGGTCCCGGCGTCGATGGGGGGCGGCGCCGTACGGGTCCCGGGGTACGCCGCCGGGGGGGCGGCCACACCGGCCGCGGCCGCCCCGCTGCCGGAGGCCGGGGCGGCCGGGGCGGCCGGCGCGGCGGCGGGCTTGCTCTGGGCCGAGGGGGTGGACGTGGGGGTGCCGGTCGCGGCGGTGGCCATTCCCCCCGCGGTCGCGATGACCGCGGCGGTGGCGGTGATGATCATGATCGGGCGGATACGCATGAATCCGTGTCCTTTCCTGCGGGCGTCCGGTTGATGCCCGCGCCCCTGTACGCCTCCCGACGCCGGACCGGTCGCACCCCGCACATGTGATCCAGGTCACAGGCCTCCGGTGCGACCCTGGGGCGGCGCTCGTGCGTACAGGGCGGGAGGCTCCACCCAGGACGCACGGCTGACCCGCCGAGGCCGAGGAGTGCTTCCTCGCGCACCGCCCGTGCCGCGAGCTGACGGACAGCCCCGGAGGAGAGGCCCTTGATGACGCCACAGGAGTTCGACGCGTTCTACGCGGCGTCCTTCTCCCGCCTCACCGGGCAGCTCTACGCGATAACCGGCAACTGGTCCGAAGCCCAGGACGTGGTCCAGGAGGCCTTCATCCGCGCCTGGGACCGAAGGCGCACCTTCGACCCGGGCAACGCCCCGGAGGCATGGATCCGGACCACGGCCCGGCGGCTGGCCCACTCCCGCTGGCGACGCCTGGCCCGGGGCCTGCACCTGGCCGGACGCCACCACTGCCAGGAACCATCCCCCGTCGAGCCGCCCACCGAGGAGCACCTGATGCTGGTCACCGCGCTCCGCGACCTGCCCGAAGCACAGCGGATCGCCCTGGTCCTGCACCACATGTGCGACCTCTCCGTCGAGCAGGTCGCGGCCGAGACCGGCGCCGGCATCAGTACCGTCAAGAGCCGCCTCGCCCGCGGCCGGACCGCGCTCGCGGCCAGACTCTCCGACCGGACCCCGACCAGCGAGGAAGGAAGACTCCGTGTCTGACCCCGTCCACGACAGCCTCGACGACCGGCTGCGGCTGCTCGGCACGCAGATGCCCGCACCTGCCCTGCCCGCTGCGGAGATCCGCAGACGCGCCGACCGGCGCCGGCACCGCCGACACGTCCTCGGCGCGACCGCGGCCTGCACCGCGGCGGCCCTGTGCCTGGCGCTCCCGTCCGTGCTGAACTCGCCGGGGCCACAACACCCACCGGCACCACAACAGGGACCAGCCACCACGGGCACCCCCTCCGTGCCGGCCTCCCCCCACCCCCCGGCGGCTTCCACCGTCACCAGCACGGCGACGACCCCGATCGACGCCGGGACCGTCGCCGAGATCCTGGCCTCCTGCCTGGGCTCCGAGGCGTCGAAGTACCACGCGGTGATCGGGGTCCGTGCTCCCGTCGCCTCGCCGGGCACCGACGGCGTGGTCGTCGCCGTCGACTCCGCCGGCCAGTACGTGCAGTGCGAGTCGAAGGGCGACAAGGGCAACAGCATGTCCTCGCCCGCGACGTTCATCAA
>NZ_JBHVET010001170.1:0-1561 GCF_042802135.1 Kitasatospora sp. NPDC057512 | reverse complement strand
GTCCTGATCACCGGCGGCGCGGGATTCATCGGCAGCACCGTCGCCTCCGCCCTGCTCGACCGGGGGATCACCCCGGTCGTGCTGGACGACCTCTCCCGGGGGCGGACCGAGTTCGTCGCGGACCGGCTCTTCTACCGGGGCGACATCGCCGACGCGGCCCTGCTCGACCGGATCTTCGCCGAGCATCCCGACATCGACGCCACCGTGCACTGCGCCGCGAAGATCGTCGTACCGGAGTCGGTGGCCAAGCCGCTGTACTACTACCGGGAGAACGTCGCCAAGACCGTGGAACTCCTGGAGGCCCTCCAGCGCCACGGCTGCACCCGGGTCGTCTTCAGCAGCTCCGCCTCGATCTACGCCCCCACCCCCGACGCCCGGGTGGACGAGAGCAGCCCGGTCGACGCCGGCAGCCCGTACGCGCGCACCAAGCAGATGATGGAGCAGGTCCTCCAGGACTGGACCCGGGGCGACGGCGCCGAGCGCCAACGCGTCATCGCCCTGCGCTACTTCAACCCGATCGGCGCCGACCCGCAGCTGCGCACCGGCCTCCAGGACCTCCGGCCCACCCACGCCCTCGGCAAGCTGATCGAGGCGCACACCACCGGCACCCCGTTCACCGTGACCGGCACCGACTGGGCCACCCGCGACGGCTCCGGCATCCGCGACTACGTCCACGTCCAGGACCTCGCCGAGGCGCACGTCGCGGCGCTGCTCCGGTTCGACGAGGTGATCGCCCCGGGCGTGGCGGACCGCTACCGGGTGATCAACGTCGGCACCGGCGACGGGACCACCGTGCGGGAGCTGATCGCCGCCTTCGAACAGGCCGTCGGCACCAGTCTCGAGGTGCGGGAGGCGGGGCCGCGGCCCGGGGACGTGATCGGCTGCTACGCCGTCGTGGACACCGCGCGGGACCTGCTCGGCTGGCAGCCGCGGCGCGGCATCGCCGAGGGGGTCGCCGACGCGCTGGCCTGGCGGAGGGTCTGGTCCGCCCGGATCGCCGTCAGCTGACCACGCGGAGGCGCTACTTCACGGCCTCGCCGGACTTCGACCAGTTGTCCCGCAGGCGGTCGAGGTAGGACTGCGCCTGGGAGCCGACCTTGACGCCCCGGGCGAAGGCCAGCATGTTGCCCGCGCCCGCGTTGTAGCCGAGGGCGACCAGTTCGTCCCGGCTGAGCGACACGCCCGGGCGCGCGGGCAGTTGGGCGGCGAGGTCGTGCAGGTGCCAGGCGGCGGCCTGGACGGCCAGGTCCCGGTCGTCCGGGAGCTCCTCCCACTGCCGGGAGGCGAAGGGGCGGCCGGGCTTGGTGTCGTCGAAGGCGGCCCGGTGCATGTTGGCGATGCCGAAGGAGGCGTCCGGCTTGCCGCGCTGCCAGGCCCGTTCGAGTTCGGGGTCGTGCGGCTTGTACGACTCGTTGTAGAGGATCGCCATCAGCAGCTGCGGGTTGACCCCGGCCTCGGTGGCGTACCGGCGGACCGGCTCCGCGTAGTCGGCCGGGGCGTAGCCGCCCCGGCGCGTCGCGGGCTTAGCCCGGCCCCCCCCCCCCAGCCCGCCGCCCCGCCC
>NZ_JBHVET010001169.1:0-1565 GCF_042802135.1 Kitasatospora sp. NPDC057512 | reverse complement strand
AGCGCGTCCCCCGGGCCCGCGAGGCCCTCGCCGACGCCCGGGCCGCGCTGGCCGCCGCCCGCGAGCACGCCGAGGGGCACCGCCGGCAGGTCGACGTGCTGACGGCCCTGCACGACGAGCCGCCCGGCGCCCAGCCGGGCCTGCGCGCCGGGCTGCGCCGGCTGCTCCGGAGCGGCGCAGAACGCGAGGCCGCCGAACAGCACCGCGAACAGAGCCGGGGCGAACTCCTCGCCCGACTCGTCCAGCAGCGCACCGTCCTGGAGGCCGCCCGCGCCCACGTCGCCCGCTGCGCCCAGGCCGAGGACGTCGCGGCCGACCTGGACACCCGCTCCCACTCGGCCGTCACCGAGGCCGAGGCGGCCGTCGCCCGTGCCCGTGGCCAGGAGACCGCCGCCCACGCCGCGGAGTCCACGGCCCGTACGGACGCCGAGCGGGCCCGGCAGGAGGCGTGGGCCGCCCGGCGCGAGCTGGAGGGCGCCACCGCCGAACTCGACGCCGCCCACCGGGCCCTCCGCGCGGCCGCCGCCGACCTCCCGTCCCTGCCCCTCGACTGGGCGCACCTCACCGACCACGAGCAGGAACTCGGCGCCCCCTGGGCCGACGAGGCCTGGAGCACCGCCCGCAGCGACCTGTTCCTGCGCGCCCTCGACCTGCACCGCGCCCTCGTCGCCAACACCGCGAAGCGGATCCGCGGCAACCTCCAGGTCCTGGTGGAGCTCATGGCCGGCAACGGCGGGCCCGTCCCCGAGGAGCAGGTCCTGCACGCCTGGCAGACCCTCTTCCTCCTCGTCCCCGTCGTCTCCACCACCTTCTCCTCCATCGGCAGCATGTTCGCCCGCCTCGGCCAGGGCTCCATCGGCTGGATCCTCGTCGACGAGGCCGGCCAGGCCACCCCGCAGGCCGCCGTCGGCGCCCTCTGGCGGGCCCGCCGAGCCGTCCTGGTCGGCGACCCGCTCCAGCTCGAACCCGTCGTCACCATGCCGACCGCCCTGCAGCGCCGACTCCTGCTCGCGTACGGCGTCGACGAGGAATGGCTGCCCTCGGCGACCTCCGCCCAGGCCGTCGCCGACCGCGTCAACCGCTACGGCACCTACCTGCCCGCGCCCACCGGCGCGGAGGAGGAGACCGTCTGGGTCGGCTCACCGCTGCGCGTCCACCGCCGCTGCGAGGAGCCCATGTTCACCGTCAGCAACGAGGTCGCGTACGGCGGCCTCATGGTCCACGGCACCCACCCCCAGGCCTTCCCCGACCCCGACCACGACGGCCTCCTCCCCAGCCGCTGGCTCGACACCCCCGACCCCGACCGCCCCGCCGACGCCCCCTGGGGCGAACGCGACCGCCGCGCCCTCACCTTCCTCCTGCGCCGACTCGACCACCACGGCGTCACCGTCGAACGCCTGCGGATCATCGCCCCCTTCCGCGCCCTCGTCGCCGAAGCCCGCGAAACCTGCCGCACGCTCCCCGGCTGGACGGCCGAACTGCTCGACGAGCGCTGCGCCACCGTCCACAAGGCCCAGGGCAAGGAGGCCGACGTCGTGATCCTGCTGCTCGGCGCGGGCCGCCCC
>NZ_JBHVET010001168.1:0-1568 GCF_042802135.1 Kitasatospora sp. NPDC057512 | reverse complement strand
GAGCGTCGCCACCGGGCCGGCCACCGACGGCGCCGTCGAGGCGCCCACCGCCGAGCTGCCCGCCCAGGGCGCGCCGCAGGCCGCCGAAACCGAGCTGGCCGTCCCGAAGCAGGCCGTCGCCGTGGACCGGAAGCAGGCCGCCACCGTGGACCAGGAGGAGGCGCGGTGACCGGGCCGGCCGAGCAAGCCGACGGTACGACCGTTCCCGCGCAGCGCTCCGGTCGGCACGCGGCCCCGCGCACGCCCGTACGGGTCCGGCTGCGGGGCCGGGCGCTGGCGCTGGCCGCGGTGCCGACCGCGCTGCTGATGGCCGCCGCCTACACACCCAACCCGGCGGTCGCCGAGTCCGTGGCGGGCAAGCCCTGCGGCACCGCGCCGGCCGCCGTGCCGGACGTCGCGCCGGTCGAGACGCCGGTGCCCAAGAGCGAGCTGCCCGAGCCGCCGCCGGGCCCGTCCACCGCTCCGGGCACCGCTCCGGGCACCACGCCCACCGCCGGCCCCTCGACGGACCCGGGCTCGGTGCCGTCCCAGGCGCCGACCCAGGCACCGACCACCGGGCCGGCCCAGCAGCCCACCTCGCCGGTCAAGCCGCCGGCCGCCGCGACGCCCACCACCACCGGCCCGGCGGCCCGGGCGGGGCTGATCGACGGCCTCGTCGACGGCGTCAACCGGCTGCTCACCCCGAACGGCGCGCCGAGCCCGACCCCGCCCCCGAGCGGAGCCCCGGCGACCACCCCCGCGCCGCCCGCCGGCCCGGCCGCTCCGGCCGCCCCCGCCCCGCACGCGGACGCCCCGGTGCAGGCCCCGGCCGCCGCCGCACCCCAGGCCGCGCCGCCGGCGACCCAGCCCGCCGCCGACGAGCCCTCGCCGACCGCCTCGCCCACCGCCACGCCGAGCGGCAAGGCGAGCACCAAGCCGAAGCCCTCCGCGGACGCCTCGGCGACGCCCTCCGCGGGCACCTCCGGCAGCCCGTCCGGCACGCCCACCGAGAACCCCAACTGCGATGTGGACGCCCGGGGCCTGACCGCCGGCGCGCCCGCCCCGGGGCACGTCGTCCCGGAGCAGAACTGGACCCTGAAGACCAGCCGGCTCGCCCTGCACGGCGCGGCCTTCCACGGCGTCTACGACGTGAAGACCCTGACCGGCACCAAGCGGGTCCTGAAGTTCGTGGTCGACAGCGTGGACATCGACAACCTCGACATGTCGACCCTGGAGGGCAACGGCGTCACCTTCCACGTCCAGGGCGCCCCGGGCTCCACCTCGACGATGCGCAAGGGCCCGGTCACCATGTACGTGGAGCGGCTGTCCGGCCACCTCTCCAAGGTGCTGGGCCTGCCGATCCCGATCGACCTGGGCGAGATCACCCTCACCCCGGACACCCTGCCGCGCTGGCTGTACGACCTGATCGGCTCCATCCCGATCCCGCTGGACCTGGAGCTGACCGGCGTCACCGCCAAGCAGGCCGGCCAGTTCGGCGGCACCCTGCGCATCCCCGGGATGCGCCTGTTCAACGACGACGCCCCCTACAGCGACAAGTAGCGGACGCCGCAAGGACCGTGGGGCGGCCC
>NZ_JBHVET010001167.1:0-1574 GCF_042802135.1 Kitasatospora sp. NPDC057512 | reverse complement strand
GAAGCCCAGCTCGTCGACCAGCGCCCGGACCACCCGCTTGGCCGCCTCGTCGTCCGAGGCGACCGGCACGGCGAGCCGCTCCGGGTCGCCCGCCGGGCGCGGACGCTCCAGCAGGTCCTGGGCGTAGGTGCCGTTGAACACCTTCACCACCCGGTGCCCGATGTGCTGCTCCGTCCACCGGCTCTCGGTGAGCCCGCCGTCCTCGATCGCGTCGATCCGGCCGTCGCGCTCCTTCGGGTAGTAGTTGCCGGTGTCGATCACCGCCACGCCCTCCGCGGCGCCGTCCAGCAGCCCGGCGGGCAGGTCCGGCACGTTCTTCAGGGGCACCGTCACCACCACCACCTGTGCCCCGCGGGCGGCCTCGGAGACCGTCACCGCCGTCGCACCGGTCTCCTCGACCAGTGCCTTGAGCGTCTCCGGGCCGCGGGAGTTCGCCACCGCCACCTCATGCCCGAGCGCGGTCAGCCGCCGCGTCAGGTTGCCGCCGATGTTGCCCGCGCCGATGATGCCGATCTTCATGGGAAGTCCTTCTTCGCGAGTGCCGTAGTGGACCGTCGCCTTGGCCCAACCACCCGGTGATCGCCGCGATTCCCGCTCGGGAGGGTGGTTTTCCGGAGGCTGTTTCCGGAAGTGTTTCCGGAGGGTGGTCCTCCGGGACCCATGGTCGGGGCAGGCCTGGTGCCGCCCCGGCGCCGGTCACGAGGGTGGACGCCATGAACAACACCTCCTCCACCGCCCCCACCGCCCCCACCGCCCCCACCGCCCCCGCCGTCCTCGTCACCGGCGGCACCAGCGGCATGGGCTTCGCCACCGCCCGCCACCTCCTCGGCACCGGCGCCCGGGTCGTCATCACCGGCCGCGACGACGCCAGGCTCGCCCGCGCCGCGGCCCGCCTCGACGCCGGCGACCGGCTGCTCACCGTCCGCGCCGACGCCTCCGTACCCGCCGACCTCGCCCGGCTGGCCGACACCGTGCGTGAGCGGTACGGGCGCCTCGACGGGGTCTTCGCCAACGCGGGCGTGGCCGGCTTCCAGCCGGTCGGCGAGGTGGCGGAGGCCGAGTTCGACCGGATCGTCGCCACCAACCTCAAGGGCGTGTTCTTCACCGTCCAGCACGCCCTGCCGCTGCTCGACGCCGCCGGCGGCGGATCGGTCGTCCTCAACGCCTCCTGGACCCCCCACCGCGGCCTGCCCGGCGCCGCCGTCTACGCCGCCAGCAAGGCCGCCGTCCTCAGCCTCGCCCGCACCCTCGCGAGCGAACTGGCCGGACGCGGCATCCGGGTCAACTCGGTCAGCCCCGGCTACATCGTCACCGAGATGTTCCACGCGGCCGTCCCCGACCCGGCCGACCACGAGCCGATCCGCCGCCACGTGCCGCTCGGCCGGCTGGGCACCGCCGAGGACGTCGCGGAGACGGTCGCCTTCCTGCTCTCCGAGCGCTCCTCGTACATCACCGGGCAGGACGTCGTGATCGACGGCGGGCTCGTCCCGGCCTTCCCCTCGCTGACCGGCTGAGTGCCCCTTCGTGCCTGGTCCAGCCAGGACCACGCACGGCGGCACCCCGCCGGGTGAGAA
>NZ_JBHVET010001166.1:0-1585 GCF_042802135.1 Kitasatospora sp. NPDC057512 | reverse complement strand
GCTCCGACGCCGGCCGTCCGCGGACTCCCGCCGACCAGGGCCCCGCCCCCGCCGGCGGGGGAGCGGGCGCGGGGGCGAACGCCGGGCCGGGCGCCGGAGCCGGCGTTCCGCAGCCGGAAGGCCACGTCGGGGACGGCCGCCGCCCGGACCCCGAGGAGCAGGAGCGCGCCGAACGCGAGCAGGCCGCCGGCCGGTTCCGCGAGCGCAGCCGCGACAGCCTGCTCGACGAGGAGGACGACGAGGGCGGGCCCGCCGCCGGCCTGGGGGCGACCTCCCGGGCCCACCGCGAGGCCCGCGGCTCCTACCGGGTGGCCGGCGACCACAACCTGTTCGACCGCACCGTCTTCCACCAGGCCCACATCGGCGACATCCACCTGCGGCTGGACAGCCGGCAGGCGGTCGGCGGGGTCGGCGGACCGGTCCCCGAGGCGGAGCTGCGGCGGGTCCGCCGGATCTACCGGGAGCCGGCGGGCTACGTCGAGCTCCAGCGGGCGCTGCGCCGGCAGCGGGTCCTGGTGCTGGCCGGCGCCCCTGGCACCGGGCGGACCTGCACCGCGCTCGCACTGCTCGACGAGCTGACGCAGCACCGGCCGTCCGCCGAGGGCGCCGCGCAGGACGCCCCGACGGACGGCCCCGCGGCCGGCGCCGTCGCGGAGCCGTCGCCCCGGGTCTCCCGGGTCTCCCCGGAGACCGCCGTACGGCAGCTGGCCGCCACCGCGTCCGACGACGCCCGGCGCGGGCACGGCTACCTGCTCGAACTCCCCTTCGTCCGCGGCAGCGTCGCCGAGCCCCCGAGCGAGCTCGAACTGGACGCCCTCGCCACGGCGCTCTCCGCCTCCGACTCCTTCGCCGTGCTGGTCGTGGCCGCCGGCCCGACGGCGACCCCGCTGCTGTCCGGCCGGTACGGCCTCATCTGCCCGCCGGCCCCCACGGAGGAACTGCTGCGGGCCCGGATCTCCGTCAACCTGGCCGACGGGGCCACGGCCGCCGCGGAGTCCCCCGAGGACCCGGCCGCACGGGCCGACGAGCTCGTCGACGACGCCGAACTGCGGTCCGCGGTCGGCCTGGAGGACCTCCGCCCCGCCGAGGCCGAGCTGCTCGCCGACCTGATCGCCGCCCATGTGCTCGGCCGGCTGACCCTCGCGGAACTCCTCGCGGGCTGCGCCAGCCTGGCCCCGCAGCAGGCCCAGGAGTGGTTCGCGGGCGCGGACCGCGAGATCGCCGACCCGGCCGATTCCCCCGGCCGGTCCGCCCGCCAGGCCGCCGGGCAGTCGGCCGCCGCCGTCCTGCACCCGACCGCCTCCCGGATCGCCCTGGCGGTCCTCAACGGTGCCGCCCACAGCGCGGTGGCCGAGGCCGCGCGCCTGCTCACCTGGGAGCTCGCGGTGGCCCGCGACCCCGGCAACACGCCCGCCCGCCCGCTGTTCTGTGACGACCCGGTCTCCGATCTCGCCTCCCTGCGCGCCGAGTTGACCGACGGCGAGGTGGAGACGGCGGGCATCCGGGCGCCGGCCCGGATCGTCCGCTACCGGGGTTCGGCCCTGTCCGGCGCGGTGCTCGCGGAGGTCTGGGACCGGCACCACCC
>NZ_JBHVET010001165.1:0-1589 GCF_042802135.1 Kitasatospora sp. NPDC057512 | reverse complement strand
GGCTGCGGGTGTCGCACGCCTTCCACTCGCCGCTGGTCGATCCGGCCGCGGCCGCGATGGCGGCCGAGCTGGCCGGGTTAGACCTGCGCCCGCCGGTCCGCCCGGTCGCCTCCACGGTCACCGGCCGGCTGCTGGACCCGACCGCCGACCTGCGGGAGCTGCTGCGCGCCCAGGTGCTGCTCCCGGTCCGGTTCCACGAGGCCGCCGAGGCCGCGGCCGCCGACGCCGACCTGGTGGTGGAGGTCGGCCCCGGCCGGGTGCTGTCCGGCCTGCTGGCGGAGATCGCGCCGGACCTCGCGGTGCTGGCGGTCGACACCGACAGCGCCTCGCTCGGCCCGCTGCTCAGGATCGCCGGCGCCGCGTACGTGCTCGGCGCGCCGGTGCGGACCGCGGCCCTGTTCGGCGGCCGCCTGGTCCGGCCGCTGCCGCCGGAGAGCGAGCCCACCTTCCTGGCCAGCCCCTGCGAGGCGGCTCCGGCCATCGGCGCGGCCCTGGTGCCGCAGGCCGGCGGGCCGGACGACGGAGCGGGCGGCGGAGCGAACGACGGAGCGGACGGCGCGGCGCGGTCCGCGCGCCCGGCGGGCGCGGACACCGGCACGGGCCCGGTCTCCACCCTGGACCTGCTGCGCCGGCTCGCGGCCGAGCGGGTCGAGCTGCCGCTGGACTCCGTCACCGCGCGGACCCACCCGATGGACGACCTGCACCTGAGCTCCATCACGGTCGGCCAGATCGTCAACGACGTCACCCGGGCGCTGGGCCAGCCCGCGCTCGCCGCCACGACCGGCTTCGCGACCGTACGGCTGGGCGAACTCGCCGAGCTGATCGACCGGTTGGCGGACACCTCGCAGGCCGGGGCGGAGCCGGTGGGCGAGGTCCCCGGAGTGGCCCCGTGGGTGCGCCCCTTCGCGGTCGAGCACGTGGCGGCCCCCCGGCCGGCCCGGCCGCACCCCGGCCCCAAGGCCTCCGACCCCGGGGCGTCCGGCTCCGGGGCGTCCGACCCCCGGGCCGCGGCCGACGACTGGACGGTCTTCGCCACGCCCGGCCACCCGCTGGCCGCACCGCTGCGCACCGCGCTCGCCGCGGCGGGCCTCGGGGACGGCGTCCTGCTCTGCCTCCCGGACGAGTGCGGCGCGCGGGACACGGAGCTCTTCCTGACCGCCGCACGCGCCGTCCTGGCCGCCCCCGAGGGCACCAGGCTGGTCGTGGTCCAGCACCGCCTCGGGGCCGCGGGGCTGGCGAAGACCCTGCACCTGGAACGGCCGTCCGTCCCGACCACGGTGGTCGAGCTGCCCGACACCGCCCCCGAGGGGGCCGCCCGCGACGAGGCGGTGGCCCGCGTCGTCGCCGAGGCCGCCGCCACGGCCGGCTTCGCGGAGGTCCGCTACCAGCGGGACGGCCGCCGCACCGTCCCGGTGCTCCGCCCCCTGCCGCGCCGTCCGGTGGCGGAGGGGGAGTCACCGCTCGACGCGCGGGACGTCCTCCTGGTCACCGGCGGCGGCAAGGGCATCACCGCCGAGTGCGCCCTGGCGGTCGCCCGGGACTCCGGGGCGGCGCTGGCCCTGATCGGCCGCGCCGACCCGGCCGCCGAC
>NZ_JBHVET010001164.1:0-1593 GCF_042802135.1 Kitasatospora sp. NPDC057512 | reverse complement strand
CCGGAAGACCCACAGCTTGAGCAGCACGAACCGGGCCACCGTGGCGAGGCCGTTGGCCGCCACCAGCCCGGCCACCTCGACCACCCGGGAGGCGTGCGGCAGCGCGGCGTCCAGCAGCGCCAGGGCGCCGCTGCTGAGGCCCAGCCCGATCAGGAACGCGACCGCGCCCTGGAGCTGGTGGCGCACCGCGCCGTCCGAGCCGGTGATGCCGAAGGTGAAGCGGCGGTTCGCCGCGGTGTTGGCCACCGCGCTGACCGCCAGGGCCACCAGGTTGGCCGTCTGCGACGAGGCGACCAGCCGCAGCAGGACGAACAGGGCCAGGTAGAAGAGGGTGCTCAGCACCCCGATGACCAGGAAGGACGGCAGCTGCCGGCGGACCGGCCGGGCCGCCGCGGCGGGCTCGTCGCGCTCGCCCCGGTCCGCGGAGAGGGTCTCGTTCACGCGCCCGTACCGTACCGGTCCTGCTCCTCGGCCGAGTCGTAGCCGACGAAGTACGCGGGCCGGGCCTGGACCGCCGAGTAGATCCGGCCGACGTACTCGCCGAGCAGGCCGACGCAGACCAGCTGCACGGCGCCGATGAAGAGCATCCCTATGAACAGCGAGGACCAGCCGGGCACGGTGGAGCCGACGGCGTACGCGACCGTGGTGTAGATCGCCAGCAGGAGGCAGACCAGGAAGCTGAACAGCCCCAGCCAGGTGGCCAGCCGCAGCGGGGCGGCGGAGAAGTTGGTGACGCTGTCCAGCGCGAGCCGGAGCATCTTCGAGAGCGGGTAGTGGGTGCTGCCCGCGACCCGCTCCTCGCGCACGTAGACCACCTCGCCGCTGGGGAAGCCCAGCCACGGCACCAGCAGCCGGTAGACCGGCTGGTGCTCGGGCATCGCCTTGAGCGCGTCCACCGCCGCCCGGCTGAGCAGCCGGTAGTCGCCGGCCTGGTTGGGCATCCGCTTGCCGACCAGCTTGCGCATCAGCCAGTAGTACCCGCCGGCGGTGCGCCGCTTGAAGAAGGTGTCGGTGCCGCGGTCGCCGCGCACGCCGTAGACGATGTCCAGGTTCTGCTCGCGGGCGAGCGCCAGCATCTCGGGGATCTTCTCCGGCGGGTCCTGGAGGTCGGCGTCGATGGACACCACGTAGTCGCCGTGGGCGCGGTGGATGCCGGCGGTGAGGGCGGCCTGGTGCCCGGAGTTGCGGGCGAAGCGGACGATGCGGAACTCCGGCCAGTCCTGGCGGATCTTCTGCATCAGCACCGGGGTGACGTCGGTGCTGCCGTCGTCCACCCCGACCACCTCGTAGGCCACGTCGAGCCCGTCGAGGATCGGCCGCAGCCTTTCGACGGTCAGCGGGAGCGCCTCCTGCTCGTTGTAGATCGGCATCACGACCGACAACAGCGGTGCCGTTGACATGCGTTGGTCCCACTTTCCGCGACGGCGGGCTGGATGGTGGCCCGACCATAACAGTCTGCGATGAGCGGCCGCTGAAAGGCGGTGCGCTCCGGTGAACTGCCCATGAGACGCCGAAGGGCCCCGCGCACCGTGCGGTGCGCGGGGCCCGTACGCCCAGCCGGTTACGGGCCGGCAGGTCAACTGGACAAATAAT
>NZ_JBHVET010001162.1:0-1607 GCF_042802135.1 Kitasatospora sp. NPDC057512 | reverse complement strand
CCGTACCATGGACGGACGCACGGCCGCCCGCGCGTGTCGCGATCCGACACCTCCCCCAGGGGCGGCGGTACCACCCCCCAAGGAGGCGTTGCACGTGACCGAGGACCGTACCCCCGCGGTGGCCGAGAACCCCGAGGCCGAGGGCGGCGAGGAGCCTGAGCAGCACAAGGGCCGCAAGAACGGTCTCTACGGCGACATCTCCGACGAGCTGGCCGCCTCGATGAAGTCCGGCTGGGCCGACACCGAGCTGCACGGCCTCGCCCCCGTCGCCCAGGCCCCGTACGCGGCCGAGCGCCGCGCCGCGCTGTCCGCCGCCTACCCCGGCGAGCGCCTGGTCGTCCCGGCCGGCAACCTGCGGGTCCGCTCCAACGACACCGACTACGCGTTCCGCGCCGCCAGCGAGTACGTCCACCTCACCGGCGACCAGACCGAGGACGCGGTGCTGGTCGGCGAGCCGACCGGCGCGACCGGCCACGACTTCGTGCTCTACCTGCTGCCCCGCTCGAACCGCGAGAACGGCGAGTTCTGGCTGGACGGCTACGGCGAGCTGTGGGTCGGCCGCCGGCACAGCCTGGCCGAGCAGGAGCAGCTGCTCGGGCTGCCCGCCCGCGACGTGCGCAAGGCCGCCGAGGAGCTGGCCGCGAAGGCCGCCGACTCCGCCGTGCCGACCCGCATCGTGCGCGGCTACGACGCCGGCCTGGAGGCCGCGCTCGCCGACGCCCTGGACGCCGACAAGGACGCCGGGCTCAAGGAGTTCCTGAGCGGCCTGCGGCTGGTCAAGGACGCCTGGGAGATCGGCGAGCTGCGCGCCGCCTGCGACGCCACCGTCAAGGGCTTCACCGACGTGGTCCGCGAGCTGGGCCAGGCCGTCGCCACCTCGGAGCGCTGGATCGAGGGCACCTTCTGGCGCCGCGCCCGGGTCGAGGGCAACGACGTCGGCTACGGCACCATCGCCGCGGCCGGCCCGCACGCCACCACCCTGCACTGGGTGCGCAACGACGGCGACGTGCGCCCGGGCGAGCTGCTGCTGCTGGACGCGGGCGTGGAGACCGGCACCCTCTACACCGCGGACGTCACCCGCAGCCTGCCGATCGACGGCCGCTTCACCGAGGTCCAGCGCCGGATCTACGACGCGGTGTACGACGCCCAGGAGGCCGGCATCGCCGCGGTGAAGCCCGGCGCCCGGTTCCGCGACTTCCACGAGGCCTCGCAGCGCGTGCTCGCCGAGCGGCTGCTCGCCTGGGGCCTGCTGGACGCCTCGGCGTACGACGTCGAGAAGGTCCTGGAGCTCGGCCTCCAGCGCCGCTGGACCCTGCACGGCACCGGCCACATGCTCGGCCTGGACGTCCACGACTGCGCCCACTCGCGCCGCGAGGAGCACGTCGACGCGCTGCTGGTCCCCGGCATGGTGCTGACCGTCGAGCCCGGCCTGTACTTCCAGCAGGACGACCTGACCGTGCCGGAGGAGTACCGCGGCATCGGCGTCCGGATCGAGGACGACATCCTGGTCACCGCCGACGGCAACGAGAACCTCTCGGCCGGCCTGCCCCGCAGCGCCGAGGACGTCGAGGCCTGGATGGCCTCGCTCGCCTGAGCCTCCGCACGAC
>NZ_JBHVET010001161.1:0-1609 GCF_042802135.1 Kitasatospora sp. NPDC057512 | reverse complement strand
GTTCGGCGACGGCGCGGCCGACGTGATGCCGTTGTCCGGCCTGACCAAGCGCCAGGTGCGGGCGATCGCCGAGGCGCTGGGCGCGCCCGCCGAGCTGGTCAAGAAGACCCCGACCGCCGACCTGGAGAACCTCGCCCCCGGCCGCCCCGACGAGGACGCCCTCGGCGTCAGCTACGACGCCCTGGACGACTTCCTGGAGGGCCGGCCGGTGAGCGAGGAGGTCTTCCGCACCGTCCTCGGCCACTACCGCCGCACCGAGCACAAGCGCAACCTGCCGGTCGTCCCGCCGGTGGTCTGACCGGCCAGGACGGGCGCACCGCCGGCGCCGTCCCCGGTGCCGTCCCCGGAGCCGCCGCGGGCGACCCGCCGGAGTGGTGGCCGACCCCGGTCGGCCGGGCGGGCACCCCGGCCGACGTGGCCGAGGCGGTCGCCGGGTACCTGACCGGGTGCCTGACCAGTCAGGTGATCGGGCTCAACGGCGCTGCGGTGCCGGGCCGTTGAGCCCGGTCGGGGGATCGTCCTCCGGGCCGGAGGACCTCCGGCCTACTGCTCCGCGATCCAGTCCGTCACCAGCTCCTCCAGCACCCCCAGCGGCAGGCTGCCGTGCCCGATCAGCCGGTGGTGGAACTCCCGGACGTCGAACCGGGCGCCGAGCGCGGCCTGGGCCCGCTTGCGGTGCCGCACGATCTCCCGGCGGCCGATCAGGTACGCGGTGGCCTGGCCCGGCCAGGCGATGTAGCGGTCGATCTCGTTGCGGACGTTGGCCTCGGGGGTCGCGGTGTTGGCCCGCATGAAGGCCTTCGCCCGCTCCCGGGACCAGCCGTAGTGGTGCATCCCGGTGTCCACCACCAGCCGGACCGCCCGCATCGCGTCCAGCGAGAGCATGCCGAACCGGGACAGCTCCGAGCCGTACAGCCCCATCTCGTCCGCGAGCCGCTCGGTGTACAGGCCCCAGCCCTCGACGTGGGCGGTCAGCTGACCGCTCGGGTTCCGCCGGAACCGCGGCAGGTGGTGCAGGGTCTGCGCGACGGCGAGCTGGAGGTGGTGGCCGGGGACGCTCTCGTGGAAGGCGATCGCCTCGTACTCGTAGCTGAACCGGGTCTCCGGGCGCAGCGTGTTGATCCAGTGGGTGCCGGGCAGTCCGCCCGGGCCCGGCGGCTGGTAGTAGGCCAGCGGCGCGGTCTCCGCCTCGATCGGGTCGATCTCCCTGGTCACGCAGTCGGCGATCGGGTACGGGCGGAACCAGTCCGGGGCGGCGCGGCGGGCCCGGTCCAGCGCGCCGTCCGCCAGGGCGACGATCTCGGCCGCGCTGCCGAAGCGCAGCGAGCGGTCCTCGCGCAGCGCGGTCAGCACGGCGGCCGGGTCGGTGATGCCCAGCACCTTGCCGCCCAGCTCGGCGAACTCCTCGCGCAGCGCCGCGACGGCCTCCAGGCCGATCCGGTGCACCTCCTCCGGGGTGAGCCCGGGCCGGGTGAAGCGGGCGACGGCGTCCGCGTAGCCCTCGGCGCCGCCCGGCACGTGGCAGACCCCGGCCTTGTCGTCCGGCCGGGCGCCCGGCGCCAGCCGCTGGGCCAGCCCGGCCAGGAGGCGGGCCACCGCCGGGCGGACG
>NZ_JBHVET010001160.1:0-1613 GCF_042802135.1 Kitasatospora sp. NPDC057512 | reverse complement strand
TCGACCACGCGGCGCTCGAGACGGGCACCGACTGCCGCACCTCACGCCCGCGGAGGGCCGTCGCACCCCAGCGGTGCGGCGGCCCTCGGCCGCTCCCCGTCCCCCGTCCCCCGTCCCCCGTCCGCGCTCCGCCCCCGCCCTCACCCGAACGGCGGCACTGGCCGTGCGCCGCCCGCCCGACGGGAGCTGAATGGCGGACGGCGCCCGGCGGCGGGAAGGCAGGTCCGGGGATGGGTGAAGCGATCGGCCCGATGCTGGCCTCCGCAGTGGCGGTCGCGCTCAGCCCGCTACCGCTGATCGTCGTCCTGCTGATCCTCGCCTCACCGCGCGGCCAGGCCAACGGGGTCGCCTTCACGGTCGGCTGGCTGCTCGGCCTCGCCACGGTGACGGCCGCCGTCGTGGCCGCGGGCACCGCGTTGAACCCCGCCCGCACCACACCGACCTGGTCGTCCTGGCTGAAGCTCGTCCTCGGCACCGTACTCGTCCTGCTGGCCGCCCGGCAGTGGCGCGAACGACCGCGACCCGGCCGGGTGACCGCGCCACCGGCCTGGCTGCTCTCGATCGACCGGCTGACCGCCGCCCGGTCCGCCGGTCTCGCCGTGGTGCTGGTCGCCACCCACCCGAAGACCCTGGTCCCGGCCGTCGGCGGCGCCGCCTCCATCGCCGCCGCGCCGACTGGCGGCGGAGAGAAGGCGGTGGCCGCCGTCCTGATGGTGCTGCTCGGTTCACTGGGCACCCTGCTGCCGCTCGTGGCGCACCTCCGGGGCAGCGCCCAGGCACGACACACCCTCGGCGAGTGGCGCGCCTGGACGGCCACGCACAGCGCGGCGATCATGATCACCGTCCCGCTGCTGCTCGGCGCCGAGTACCTGGGCGACGCCGTCTCCGGGCTCAGGTGAGCCCCTGCCCACCTGAGCCCGACCGGCCCACCCCTCGAGCCTGCCCGGATCCGCACCACCCCCGCCCCGGTCACCGGATCCGCACCACCCCCCGCCCCCGCACGGCCCGGACCCCCAACCGCCCGGGATCAGGCCTCGGCCGCGCCGCCACCGCCTCCCGCACCGTCAGCAGGATCTCGCCGTCGTAGTGCTCCGCCAGCACCCGCGCCAGCTCCGCCGCCCCACCCGGCCGGACCTCCGGCGCCAGCTCCGGCAGCCGGCCCGGGGCGCTGAGGTCCTGGGCCTGGGCGGCCCAGCGGGCCGCGTCGCACCGTTCGCCCTCGGCGGTGTAGTGCACGGCCAGGCAGTGCACGGCCAGCTGGTCCCCGTACTGGGCGGCTATCCGCCACCAGAAGACGCCGTCCGCCGCACGGCCCATGCCGTACAGCAGGCAGCCGAGGGTCCGGAAGGCGGTCTTCTCGGCGAGTTCGAGGTCCAGGGCGAGCTCCCCCGGCTCGACCGCGCCCGCCACCCCCGCGCACAGGTGGCGCAGGTCGCGCCGCAGCTCCGCCCGCCCCCCGGCCCACCGGGACTGCCCCGGGGCCGACCCCGGTCCGGAACCCGAGCCCGGACCGGAACCCGCCCCCGAACCGGAGCCCGACCGCTGGCCGGAACCGGCGCCGGCCCCCGCTCCCGCGCCGAGTCCGGAGCCCGCCCCCGCTGCCGCTCCCGGGC
>NZ_JBHVET010001159.1:0-1618 GCF_042802135.1 Kitasatospora sp. NPDC057512 | reverse complement strand
ACCGCCCCTCGGTGCTGGTGGTGCCGGTGGTGCGTCCGGTGCATCCGGTGCGCGTCGTGCTCCTGGCGCCGGTGGTACCGGTCGTGCGTCGGGTCGCTCAGCGCCCTCGGGCGGTGTGAGCGGGGCGGCGTGCGCCGCCGGGTGCGCGGCCGGTGGCGTCGGATGCGCGACCGGTGGCGGCGGGCGTGCGGCGGGCGTGCGGCCGGTGGTGTCGGGCGCCGTGATGGCTGCCCGCCGGGCCGCGCGGACCGCTGCGGTCAGTGCACGCCGCCGCGGTCAGTGCTCGCCGTTGTGGTCGGTGCGCGCCGCTGTGGTCAGCGCACGCCGACCCGGGAGGCGGGCACCCGCCCGCCCGGACCCCGGCCCGCCGTACGGGCGCCAGGACGGCCGGCAGCGGCCCCGGAACCCTGGGAAGAACGGTTCTGCTGAGCCGGCAGGCCGTTCTGCACGTCCATCACGGCGTGCGCGACCATCCCGCCCAGCGGGTCGTACCGGATCAGGTCGCGCAGCCGCGACCGCGAGGACCGGCCCTCGTTGCCCGGGTACAGGTGCTTGCCCAGCCCGACCGAGTGGGCCAGCGCCGCGAGCGCCGCCGTCCGCGGATCCGGCGGGACGCCGGTGCGGATCGCGGTGTCCAGTCGCTGCTTGATCGCGGCGTTGGTGCAGTCGTCGGACGCCTGGTACCGGGTCGTCGGCAGCACGCCGCACACCTGGCCCGGTACGGCCGTGACCATGCCGCAGCGCTCCAGGTGCGCCAGATACGTCTGCCGCAGCCCCAGTCGGGGCCCGCCGATCCAGTGCGCCGCGCGGACCGGACTGCCGCGTCGGCGCAGCAGTTCCAGTGCGTGGTCGAGCGTCGGATCGCCGGTCGGCCGTGCGAGCACGACAGCGATCCGGTCTCCCTCCGGTACGATCCGTCCGGCCAGGGACAGCTCGACGAGCTGGGCCCCGGCGAGTCCGAGGTCGAGGGTCTGCGGCTGCGCCGTGGTACCCGTGGTCGGGTCCAAAGCGAGCAGCAAGAGTTCCTCGGGAACAGTTCTGCGGCTCTTGCCCATCCAAGCCTCCCCGCGTGGATGAGAGACAGGGTGACGCCTCTCACACGGGCTTGTCGAGTACGCCTCCGAATCGTGACCTTGCGGTGAAGGCGCGGAACCGGCGGCGGCGGGCCCTGCGTCTGAGCGGTGAACAGACCGCGGCGCGGCCGGGCGACGACAATAAGCGCCGGTCGGGCGGGGTGTGCGCGGCCGGAACGGCCGCCGGTGGCGGAGACTGTACAGGTACACGGGGCGGGGCGTCGGCTTCCCGAAATCGGGTTCGCCGGTGCCCCGCCGGGCGTTGAGGAGGCTGGGATACGTGGGCGAGTCCCCCGACAGGGTGCTGAGGGACGGCGACGAGCGGCAGCGGGACCGCGAACCCGAACGGACCGGTGCGGCGGCCGGTGCCGCCGGGCCGGCCGGGGGCGGCTCCGGTGCGGCGGCTGACCGGGCGTCAGCCGCGGCCGCCGCCGAGGCGACCGCGGAGACCACCTCCGACGCCGCCTCCGACGCCTCCTCGGCCGCCGACTCCGGCACCGCCTCGGACAGTCCCGCGGAGACCTCCGGCGAGGCCGCCCCGGAGG
>NZ_JBHVET010001158.1:0-1639 GCF_042802135.1 Kitasatospora sp. NPDC057512 | reverse complement strand
CGTCCTGACCGTCCCCTGACGGCCCGCCGACCGGTTCCCGGTCGGCGGAGGGCCCCGCCCCACCGCCCGCTCCCGAACCGAACCGGAGCGGAGTGGGCCGAAGCGGTCGGGGGTTGACCTCCCTGAGTTTTCCGTTCCGTCACAAGCCAAGCCAGAGAAGGGAGTTCCCATGTCCGAGTGGGTGGCGTTGATCATCGCCATGGCGTCGGCCTGTGCCGTCGTGATGGCGGTGGTGGTGCTGAGGCAGCGCCGACCGATCGAGGAGAGCACCGACGAGACCCCGGACGTCATCGAGTACATCACGATGATGATCGGGGTGGTCTACGCGATCGTCCTCGGTCTCGCCATCGCGGGTGTCTGGGAGGCGCGCGGCGCCGCCCAGGACGACCTGTTCCGCGAGGCGCAGTCGCTGCGCGAGATCAGCGACCGCGCGGTGATCTACCCGGCGGATTTCCGCGACCAGGTCCGGGCCGACGTGGACGCCTACGTCTCGTACGTGGTGAACACCGAGTGGTCCTACATGCAGAAGACCGGTGGCATCACCGAGAAGGGCGACCAGCTGCTCCAGAAGCTCCAGAACGACATCGCCACCCGTTCGCCCGCCTCCGACCTGGAGTCGCAGGGCTACCAGCCGATCATGGACCGGGTCAGCCAGGCGTCCGAGGCCCGCAACTCGCGCGGACAGAACGCCGGGCCGACGATGCCCGGGGTGGTCTGGTTCGGCCTGATCGGGGGTGCGGTGGTGACCGTCGGCATGCTCTTCGCGCTCCAGATCCGGCGCACGCCGAGGGAGTTGGCGCTGGCGCTCTGCTTCAGCGTGCTGATCGCCTTCCTGCTGTTCATGATCTGGGACTTCGACAACCCCTTCTCCCGGAGCGTCTCGGTGACCACCCAGCCGTTCGAGGACCTCTTCCCCTCGCTCAACCTCGGCAGCTGAGCCGGTCTCCGGCCGCCGCTCGGCGGTCGCGGGCCGCTGCCTGCCGGTCTCCGGCCGCAGGGCGGATCCGGGCAGATGATCTTCGGATAATCTTGCCCGGATCGTCGGGGTCGGCCCCCGGCGGAGAGAACGAGGAGAACGTCAGCAGTGTCCGACCCGACGCCGGATCTCGGCGCCCACTTCCCGCCGGCCCGCCCGGAGCGCGCCTGGTGGTGGCTGCCGGCTTCGGAACGGCTCCGGCGGAAGAAGCAGCGCCGGGCCTGGGAGGAGTACCGGGAGCGCTACCGCAAGGAGGACCACGCCAAGGCCCAGCGGCGCAAGCGCGCCCGGGACGAGGGCGCGGACTGCTGCGTCGACGGCTGCTGCGAGTTCGCCGACCCCTGCCTGATCGCCCTGATCCCGGTGATGATGGTCTCCGGCGTCCGGTTCGCCCTCACCGGGGCGCGCGGTCGCCGGGCGGCCGATCCGTCCGCCCCCGCCCCGCGTGGGTTCGCGGCCGGGGTGCTGTACGGCGCGGTGCGCTACTACCGCGCCGAGGTCAGCCCCCGCCGTCCGGCCTGCTGCCCGTACACGCCGTCCTGCTCGACCTACGCGGTGCGGGCGCTGCACCGGCACGGTGCGCTGCGCGGGGCCCGGCTGACCGCCGGGCGGCTGCTGCGCTGCCGCCCGGGCGCGGGCGGGGCGGACCCGGTGCCGCCGCGC
>NZ_JBHVET010001157.1:0-1649 GCF_042802135.1 Kitasatospora sp. NPDC057512 | reverse complement strand
GGCGGTGTCGGTCAGTGCCGGGCGACGAGCCCGCCGGCAAAGCCGGGGCCGTCCGCTGCGGCGGCGAGCGGCGAGGCCCCCGACGGGTACCAGACGTAGGTCTGGTCGGCGGCGTCCCGGGCCACGAAGAGCAGCCGCCCGGCCACCCCCGGCCGGGTGTAGTTGAGGACCGTCGGATCCGTGGCCAGGGTGGTCCGGGCCACGGTCTGCCACTGCCGGAAGGCGGTGCTGCCGGGGCTGCTCTGGCCGGTGGTGTGGAGGAAGCCGTCCGCTCCGCGGGCGGCGATCTCGATGGTCTTGCCGTCCGAGACGACGGCGGACACCGAGCCCGCGGCGTTCAGGCCACCGAGGGCGTTCCACAGGCCGGTGAAGCCGGAATCGGTCTGGTGCTGGGTGAAGACCCCGCCGTTGGCGCTGCGGGCGAACACCTGGACCCGGCCGTCGAGTGCCACGACCGCGCCCACGGAGCTGGTGAACACGGAGCCGTCCGGGCTGCCGCCGAGCGTGCTCCAGGGCCCGAGGGTGCCGTCCGCGGGGTTGGCGGCGGTCTGGAAGGTCGCGGTCTGGTGGATGCCGTTGGTGTCCCTGGCCACCACGACCAGGGCGGAACCGACCGCGACCACGGTCGGCGCGAGCGGTGCGAGGTTCGAACCGCCCAGCGGGCGCCAGCCGGTGAGCTGGCCGTTCGGTCCGGACTGCGGGGCGACCCAGAGCTTCCCGGAGCCGTCCACGGCGAACGCGTAGAGGACGCCGTTGCCGTCCTTCACGAGGGCGGGCGGGCCGGCCACGAAGCCACCGATGCTGCCCAGGCCGCCGCTCCACTGGCCGGCGGGAGTGCGGGTGGCGGAGCGGACCTCGCTGTCCAGGCCCTCGGCGACGACCTGGATCGAGCCGTCGGCGTTCTGTCCGGCCGCGGGCGGGCCGGTGAAGGACTGGTAGCCGGTGAAGACGGTCAGCGGGCCCATCGCCGTGGCGGGGTCCTGCTGCTCGCCGTGGGTGAGGGCGCCCGAGCCGTCGACGTAGAAGTGCTCGATCCGGCCGTTCGGGGTCTGGAACACCGCTCCGGCGGTGTTGCGCACCGCGGTGACCGGGGGCCTGGGAGGGATCGCCGAGGTGTCCAGGACACAGGTGTTGGTGGCCGCTGACACGTCCCGTTCGACGTTCCAGCCCGAGCCCACGACCTTCCCGGTGCCGTCCGGTTCGCCGGCCGCCCAGCTGTCGGTGTCCTGGAAGTACCGGTACCAGCGCAGCACGGGCTCGTTGGCGCCGGTGGCGGGGTTGGTCCGGGTCGACCCGCGCCCGTAGAGGATGTCGCCGCCCGGGGAGAAGATCTGGCTGAACATGTTCCAGCCCGTCCCGGCGGCCTTGTAGCGCTGGAGCCAGCGCTTGGACGCGGCGTCGTAGCGGAAGCGGAAGAGGTGGCCGTCGGGGGTGCGGGCGTACAGGACGCCGTCGCCGGCCGCGACGATGTGGTCGAAGCCGCCCCACCCGGTGTCCAGGACGTCGCCGACGCCGTTGACCCAGGACGTGTCGTCGGCGGTTCGGACGTAGACCCGCAGCTCGCCGCGTTCGTTGATCTGGTAGATCCGGCCCTTCTCGTCCACGGTGACCTGGTTGCGGTGCTCGGGCGTGGCGTAGCGGCCCCAGCC
>NZ_JBHVET010001156.1:0-1651 GCF_042802135.1 Kitasatospora sp. NPDC057512 | reverse complement strand
CGTCTGCCGCGATCGCCTCGCGCATCCGAAACACCGGTGGCTCCTCTCCTGCGTGATGGTTCTTCGCATTGGCCAACGCATTGTCAGAAGTGAGCCCGGACCGAAGCGGCTTTCGGAGGGCGGCGCGGCGCATGTCGGCGGGGACGGTGTCCAGGCGTGCGGAGTCGACGGCGGCCGCCGGGCCGGTGGGATTGGGGCTGGTGTACCACCCTGCGATGCAATGATTGGAATCAGAACTTTCCTCCCAAGGAATCGGTAGGTTTATCGTCAAGGCGTCCTGAGATTCCAATCCTTGGTGGCCTTGTTTCATGGCGACACGATGCCTGGCTCCGGAGAAATCCAGCTCAACTGTGCTTCAGTAAGTGCGCATACGCTCCACTTTGTGTCATGGGCAGGGCGCGGAGTTCCTGCCAAGGCGAACAGAAAGGATGGCCCATGCCCTCCAAAGGCGAGACCGAAGACGCACAGCAGGAAAAGAAGGCCGGCCTGTACAACGCGCTGATCCAAGGGCTTCAGCTGGACCCCAACCGATTCCAGCTGATCTCGCCGGCGACCCCGGTCGGAAATACGTCGGACAAGATCTGGAATTTCTTCGACAGCATCCCGCCCCGGACCCTGGCCTACCACTTCGATGAGGCAGGAGAAAACCGCTTCTACGACACCTACGCTGAGGTCATCAACAGGCTCCAGCCGCCGAGTGACGACGCGTTCGAGGAAGCTGTCGGAGACTACATCGACGAGTGGAAGAAATACCTCAAGAAGCTTAAGCCGGCGCCGACCATCGAACAGCTCCCAGGGGTGTTCCGGGATTGGGCTGCGGCGAACCATCCGGAAATCGCCGAAGCAGGCACACAGGCCCTGGAGCAGCTGGTCAATGATCCGCTGCTTCAGGCGCAGGAGCAGGTGCGTGACAAGAGCCACTTCATCAGGAACACGCCTGACTTCAGCTCCACGATCGAGGATCTGAGGAACGGCATCAGTAGGGCGCAAGGCGCAAAGATCACCTTCGACAGCGCCACGGCCAAAACCGATGTTCGGAAGACGTGGGCCAGCGGCGAATTCGGTGTCTTCTACTTCATCTTCGGCGGAGGGGGAGGAGGCTGGTCCAAGGTCAGTGAGACCTTCGCCAGCTCGAACGTCACTGTCGAATGCACGTTTGGCCACGTGATGACGCTTCCAGGGCGCCCAGGGCGTTGGTACAACTCCGCGGCACTGTCCCGTGCCTACTCCACGGAGGACAACACCGTATGGAAGCCCGGAAAGCCGAGTTGGAACAGCACCTTCGGCCCCAAGGGCGACATGCAGCGATTCTGCACCGATCTGATCGTGGTTGATGGAATCGAGTGCACGGTGACTTCCGATGCCATCTATTCCCAGAAGGATCGGGAGAGGTTCGAATCGGACGGCGACATCGGTATCTGGCCGTTCTTCTTCGGCAATGTGGAAGGTGGCAGTTCAACGAAAACCTCCGTCACCAGCGAAGGGCACTTGAAGGCCGTCACCACCAGCCCTGAAGGCAATCCGCTGATCATCGGCTGCAATGTCACTCAGGTCAAGGATTTCTTCGGGTAGTGCCATCACCGTAGTCGAAGCTCGGTTGCGCCGAAGACGACGCCGGTGGCCGGGTGTCCTTGTCGACCCGACGTGGGGG
>NZ_JBHVET010001155.1:0-1659 GCF_042802135.1 Kitasatospora sp. NPDC057512 | reverse complement strand
CGGCCCGAGTACCCGCTGAAGGTGACGCTCAGCGCGAGCGGCGAACTCGACGCCGGCCTGCGGTTCTGGCACACCGGCGGCGCCCGGCTCGCCTACACCACGGAGGCCGGGGCCGCGGTCCTGCGCCCCCGGCTGGACGGGCTGGCCGAGGTGGTCGCGCTGGGCGACGCGGTGGACCTCGGCGCGGTGCTGGACGACCTGGGCGCCCGCGGGGTGCGCCGGCTGATGGTGGAGGGCGGCGGGGGCGTGCACACCCAGTTCCTGTCCCTGGGCCTGGCGGACGAGCTCCAGCTGGCCGTCGCCCCGCTGCTGGTCGGCCAGGCCGACGCGCCCCGGTTCGTCCGCCCGGCCGCGTTCCCGGGCGGTCCGGGCCGGCGGATGCGGCTGCTGGAGGCACGTACCGTGGGCGACGTCGTCCTGCTCAGGTACGCCCCGAAGGAGCCCGCGCCGTGACCCAGTCCGCGCCCACCGACCTCGACCACCTGCGCCGGGCCGTCGAGCTCTCCCGCCGCTGCCCGCCGTCCGAGACGGCCTTCTCGGTCGGCGCGGTGATCGTCGGCGCCGACGGCACGGTGCTGGCGGAGGGCTACAGCCGGGAGGCGGACCCGCACGACCACGCCGAGGAGGCGGCGCTGGCCAAGCTCCCGGCGGGCGACCCGCGGCTGCGCGGGGCGACCGTCTACAGCTCGCTGGAGCCCTGCGGGCAGCGCGCCTCGCGGCCGGCGCCGTGCGCCCGGCTGCTCGTCGCGGCGGGCGTGCCGCGGGTAGTGGTCGCCTGGCGCGAGCCGGACCTGTTCGTCACCGACTGCCAGGGCACCGCGCTGCTGACGGCGGCCGGGGTCGAGGTGGTGGAGCTGCCGGAGCTGGCCGAGGAGGCCCGGGCGGTCAACGCCCACCTTCTCGGATGATCTTTTGTATCATCGAGGAACAAAGAGCTCGCATTCTCCGGCTCTCCCGTCTCCACCCTCCCCGAGGAGCCGCCCCATGACCGCTGCCCCCGTCCGGCTGACCGCCCGCGCCGTCCTCCTGGACATGGACGGCACCCTGGTCAACTCCGACGCCGTGGTCGAGCGCTGCTTCAGCCGCTGGGCCGAGCGGAACGGCCTGGACCCCGCCGAGGTGCTCGCCGTCGCCCACGGCCGCCAGGGCCACGCGACCATGGCCCTCCTGCTGCCCGACCGCCCGGCCGAACTCAACCTGGCCGACAACGAGCGGATACTCGCCAAGGAGCGCGCCGACACCGAGGGCGTCGTCCCGGTGCCCGGCGCCGCCGCCTTCCTCGCCTCGCTGGCCGGCCTCCCGCACGCCCTGGTCACCTCCGCCGACCTGCCGCTCGCCCGGATCCGGATGGCCGCCGCCGGCCTCCCGCTGCCGTCCGTCCTGGTCACCGCCGAGTCCGTCGGCGCCAGCAAGCCCGACCCCGAGGGCTTCCTCAAGGGCGCCGCCGACCTCGGCTTCGCCCCCGCCGACTGCCTCGCCTTCGAGGACTCCGGCGCCGGCATCGCCGCCGCCAGGGCCGCCGGCGTCCGCGTCGTCGGCATCGGCCCGCGCGCCCTCCCCCACCACCCGGACGCCCACGCCGACACCCTCACCACCGTCACCGTCACCGCCTCCCCCGACGGCCTCCTCACCGTCTCCGTCGGCTGACCCCGAAAGCAC
>NZ_JBHVET010001154.1:0-1660 GCF_042802135.1 Kitasatospora sp. NPDC057512 | reverse complement strand
GGCCCCGGGAGTGCACACTCCCGGGGCCGCTCCCGTTCTGCTCATGTGCGCCATCACTCGTTCGAGTGAGCGGGCGGTGCGCCAACTGCGCCATTGCGCCATCATGCGTCCCCATGTCCGGAGGGCGGCCTATTCTCCTGACGGACACTCACCGTCGGTCCGCCCGACGCGCTGAGGCAACACGGGGTCCGTACGGCGGGGAGGTCGAGATCGCTACCGACTGTGGAGGCTCGACCCTGCCGCGAGGGGCGGCGCGCTACCTGGTGGTGGTGCCGGTGGCGGCGCTGTGCTGCCTGGTGCCGCTGCTGCCCGCCGCGGCCGCCCCCGGGGTGCCGCACTGGCTCGGCGCGCCGGTGGACTGGCCCAAGGTCGCGCTGCTGGCCTTCCTGCACGGCTGCTGGGAGTCCCTGGCCCAGGGCCTGCCCACGCCCTGCCTGGTGCTGGTGCGCCGGCTGCTGCGCCGGCCGGCGCTGCCCGAGCGGACGCCCGCCCGGCCCGGGGTGAACACCTTCTTCCCGGTGCTGTTCGCCGGGGTGCTGATGCTCCCGCCGGCCGCCGCCGCGCTGGTCGCCGCCCCGGCCGCGCTGCTCGGCGGGCCGAGCGGGCGCGGCTGCCGCCCGCGCCAGCTGTTCAACGGCGCCCAGCTCGCGCTGTGCGCCTTCGCCTCCTCCGTCGTCTTCCACCTGCTGCACGGCCCGCAGCTGCTGCTCGGCTCCCGCTTCCCGGCCGCGCTGCTGCCCGGATTCGCCGCCGTCGCGGTGTTCTGCCTGGTCAACGGGGTGGTGGTGGGCGTCATGCTGATGCTCAGCGAGGGCCGCCGGCCCGGGGTGCTGCTGAGCGGGGCGCACGCGTCGTGCGGGCTGCCGGTGCTGGTGCACGCGGCCGGCGGGCTGATGGTCGCGGTGCTCTGGCAGGGCCCGTACGGCGCGTTCGCGGCGCTGCTCGCGTTGCTGCCGCTGTCCATCTCGGCCTGGGTGTTCGCCCAGGGCCAGCGCGAGCGGGACGCCCACCAGGCCACCGTGCAGTCGCTGGTGCAGGCCGTGGAGATCAAGGACTCCTACACCCGGGGCCACAGCGAACGGGTCGGCCGGGCCTCAGTGCTGATCGCCACTCAGCTCGGCATGGAGGCCGAGCGGCTGCGCACCCTGCGCTTCGCGGGCATCCTGCACGACGTCGGCAAGCTCGGCGTGGCCACCGAGCTGCTGCGCAGAAACGGTCCCCTGACCGAGGCCGAGCGTCGGGCGGTGGAGATCCACCCGGTGTACGGCTACGAGCTGGTGCGCGGCATCGACTTCCTCGGCGAGGCGCACGCCGGGATCCTGCACCACCACGAGCGGCTGGACGGCCGGGGCTACCCGAGCGGGCTGGCCGGCGAGCAGATCCCCGAGTTCGCCCGGATCATCTCGGTCGCCGACGCCTTCGACTCGATGACCTCCACCCGCTCCTACCGGCGCGGCCGCCCGGTCGGCGAGGCGGTCGCGGAGCTGGAGCGCTGCTCGGGGAGCCAGTTCGACCCGGTGATGGTGCGGGCGCTGATCGACGCGCTGGCCGGGTACGACTGGCAGCCGGTGGTGCACTCCGAGGACTCCATCGAGGCGGTGCCGGACATCCCGCTCGGGGTGCCCGAGCCGGTCCGGGCCGCCCCGGGCCAGGCCGTCCC
>NZ_JBHVET010001153.1:0-1678 GCF_042802135.1 Kitasatospora sp. NPDC057512 | reverse complement strand
GTCCTAGCCTCGCGGGGGGAGGGACCCGCCGACGCCCGGAGCCGCGCCATGACCACCCCCGCCGAACGCCGCCGGCACGGCCGGGCCGCCCGGGAGCGCGTCTCCCGCTCCGCCCACGGCCGGTGGATCCCCGCCGCCGACCGGCCCGACCCGCTCGGCGTACTGGAACGGCAGGGCGCGGACCGGGTCGCCCGGCTGCTGCCGATCCGCTACGGGCGGATGGCGGAGAGCCCGTTCGCCTACCTGCGCGGCGCCGCCGCCGTCCAGGCCGCCGACCTCGGCGCCCTCCCCGACACCGGCCTCACCGTCCAACTCTGCGGCGACGCCCACCTGTTGAACTTCGGCCTGTACGCCTCACCGGAACGCGCGCTGCTCTTCGACGTCAACGACTTCGACGAGACCTTCCCCGGCCCCTTCGAATGGGACGTCAAACGGCTCGCCGCCAGCGTGGCCGTCGCCGCCCGCGACAACGGCCAGGACGAGCGGCGGGTGCGCCGGGCCGCGCTCGCCGCCGGCCAGGGGTACGCGACCGCGATGCGACGGCTGGCCGGTCGGGGCGAACTCGACGTCTGGTACGCCCGGGTGGACACCGCGCAGCTGTTGCCGCTGCTGGGCAAGCCCCGGCAACGCAGGCGGGCCGAGGCCGAGTTCGCGCGCGCCCGGCGCCGCACCAGCCTCCAGGCCTTCGGCAGGCTCACCGAGGAACGGGGCGGGCGGCGCCGGATCATCAGCGCGCCGCCGCTGATCGAACCGCTGAAGAAGACCGAACTGCGCGGCGTCGGCAAGGTGTTCAGCGACTACCGGGCCACCCTCGCGGAGGACCGCCGGGTGCTGCTGGACCGCTACCGGTTCGTCGACGCGGCCACCAAGGTGGTCGGCGTGGGGAGCGTCGGCACCCGCTGCTACATCGTGCTGCTGGAGGGCGGGAACGGGCGCGACCCGCTGTTCCTCCAGCTCAAGGAGGCCGACCGGTCGGTGCTGGAGGACCACCTGCCGCCGCTGCGGGTGGACGCCGAGGTCGCCGTCCACCACGGCGGCCGCCGGGTCGTCACCGGCCAGCACCTGATGCAGGCCGCCAGCGACATCTTCCTCGGCTGGACCACCGGCCCCGCCGGGCGCCACTTCTACGGCCGCCAACTGCGCGACATGAAGGGCTCGGCGGACATCGCCGACTTCCGGCCCTCCGGCCTGCGCGCCTACGCCGACCTCTGCGGCCGGACCCTCGCCCGCGCCCACGCCCGCACCGGCGACCGCCTCGCCATCGCCGGCTACCTCGGCAGCGCCGACACCTTCGCCGAGGCGGTCGCCGACTTCGCGCTGCGCTACGCCGACCGGACGGTGGCCGACCACGGCGAGCTGGTCGCGGCGATCGCCGACGGGCGGGTGGCGGCGACCCCGGGGGTGTGAACCGGGGCCGGGGCGCGGCGAGTTCAGCGGGACTGTCGGCGCCGGGGGCGGGGGCAGCGGGGCCTGGGGTCAGCGGCGCCGGGGCGTCGCGACCAACAGCGCGGCGGCGACCAGCAGGCCGCCCGCGTAGAACGGGCCGAGGTCGCCGGCCGCCGTGCCGAGGGAGGCGGCGGCCAGCAGCGGGCCGGCCGTGGCGCCGAGGTTGAGGGCGGCGGTCGCGTACGCGCCGGCCAGCGCGGGGGCGCCGGCCGCCTCGTACAGGACCCGGGTG
>NZ_JBHVET010001152.1:0-1680 GCF_042802135.1 Kitasatospora sp. NPDC057512 | reverse complement strand
GCGGGGAGCTGCGGCTGGCCGGCACCGGACGGCTCACCACCGACCGGGCCTGCCTGCCGCAGGACCTCACCGCCGCCGGCGGGCTGCTGCTGCTCGCCACCCGTCCGACCGAATCCGCCGACGGCGCCGGGGACTTCACCGACGTCCTCGGCCTGCACCACCCCGACCTCTCCCCCGCGCCCGCCGAGGGCACCCTGCTGGACGACCCGCGGCTGCGCCAGGACCTCGCCGACCTGCGGCGCTACTTCCGCGACGCCCGGCTGGAGCGGCTGCGCGCGGTGGACGGCCGGCTGCTCGCCGTCTTCCGCACCGGCCCGACCGCCGCCGACGTCCGGGTGCTGCGCTGGCGCCTGGACGACGGCCTCGCCGACGACGCCCAGCCGTCCTACCTGGACGGGCGCGGCGAACGCGACCACACCCCGGCCGACGGGCAGCAGCTGCCCTGGACCGCCCTCACCCGGGACGACCAGCTGCCCGCCGGCCCCGGTCGCCCGCCCCGCGCCGACCTGGCCGGCGAACTGCTCGTCGGCGTCGACGGCGGCCGGCTGACCATCACCGCCCCGGACGGCCGGGAGCTGCACCGCGAACCGCTGGCCGAGGCCCTGCAAACCCTCGCCGACGCCCGGATCGCCCACGCCCGGCTCGGCACCCTGCTGCTGGTGCGCGTGCGCCCGTACCAGGAGGAGACCGAGCGGCACCTGGTGGTGCACCTGCCCACCGGCACCGTCACCCGGATCGACGCGCTCGGCCAGGCCTGCCTGCGGCTGCCCGCCGACCAGGGCGTGGCCTTCCCCGGCGGCTGCCACCTGGTGGACGGCACCGTGCGCACCTTCGACCAGCCGGTCGACGGCCTGCGGTACGAGCGCACCCTCCTCTCGCCCAACGGCGAGGACGTGCTGTACGAGTTCCGCTCCCCCGCCGACGGCCGCGCCCTGCTCCAGCCGTACAACAGCGTCCGCCAGGAGGCCGCCGCCCCGCTGCCCTGCCAGGGCTACGCGCTGCTCGCCGACGGCACCCTGATCGCGCTGCGCCCGGCCGAGGACGGGCCGACCCGGCTGCACCCCGTCCAGCTCTGGCAGACCCCGTTCACCAGCGAGCGCTTCGCCGCCGAACAGCCGCCCGGCAGCGGTCCGTTGGCCCGGATCGGCAACGCCGACCTGGTCCGCGGCCTGGCCGACTGCCTGGCCCTGGCCCGACTGGCCGCGGCCGGCGCCGACACCCCGGCCGGCCACCAGGCCGTCCTCGCCGCCTGCACCCGCACCGCCGACCGGCACCACTGGCTCGGCCAGGGCGGCCTCGGCGACCTCGCCGCGCCGCTCGCCGAGATCCGCGACACCGCCCGGCAGGTCGTCGCCGAGTACGAGGCCGTCGCCCAGCTCACCGCGCACGCCGCCCGGCAGACCGACGAGGCCGCCGAGCACGTCGAGGGCCTGCTGCGCACCGCCCGCGGCGAGACCCTGGCCGACGCCGCCGAGTGGGTCGACCGACTGGCCGGACTGCGCCGCGCCCAGGGCCGGGTCGAGGCGCTGCGCGACCTGCCGCGCGCCGCCCCGGAGCGGATCGACGGGCTCGCCGCGCACCTCGCCGAGGGCTTGGCCGAGGCCGCCGACCGCGCCGTCGGCCAGCTCGCCGAGCCGACCGCCTTCGAGCCCCACCGGCAGCGGGCCGGCGAGCTGGCCG
>NZ_JBHVET010001151.1:0-1683 GCF_042802135.1 Kitasatospora sp. NPDC057512 | reverse complement strand
CCCCGCGCGTCCGGGCCACGGGCGTCTCCGTTCCGCGAGCCGGACCGCGCGGTCGCGGCGCTCACGCCCGGCGCTCGTCGGCCGGGGCCTCGTCGAGAACGCGCCGATGCACCTGCTTCAGCGCGAGGACGAGCGCGACGAGCACGGCGTCGAGCAGCAGCACCGACACCAGCGGTGGCAGCCACCTCGCCGCCAGGCCCGCGACGGCACAGGCCAGGCAGGCGAGCAGCCGCGCTCCCCAGGCCCGGCCGGTGGAGGTGTAGTACCACCAGGCCTGGGTGATCACGTAGAGGACCGGGCCGCCGAACAGCAGGAGGCTGAGCGTGGCGCTGCCGTGGCCGGTGGGGTGGGCGACGGCGAGTTCGGCGCCGACGGCCAGGGCGACCAGGCCGGCGAGGGTGGGGTACTGGCCGCTGACGGCGCGCCGCACGGGCAGCAGCCGGTCGGCCGTGGCGGCGACGTGCCGCGCGAGGATCTCCTCGCCGCCGCGGAAGTAGCTCGCGCACAGGCACACCAGGGCGACGAACACGCCGAGGCCCGTGGCCACGGTCGGGACGTCCACCGGGGCGGCGGAGACCGCCGCGCCGAGGGTCAGGACGGTCTCGCCGAGCTGCACGATGATGAACAGCCGGATCCGCTCCACCATGTGCTCGGCGTCGAACGCGAGGTCCCGGGAGACCAGGACGTTGCCGGGCAGCGGGTGCGCCAGCCACACGCCGGTCATGTCGACGGCCGCGGCGGCGGCCCACCAGGCCAGCCGCGGCCCGGATCCGGCGGCCGCCCCGACCAGCCACAGCGGGACGGAGACGGCCGCCCATGCCGTCACCCGGCGGTAGTGCCCGCGCAGGACGGCCGTGGGAGCGGTCACGGCCGCCGTGACCGCGGTGAGGAACAGGACGGCGGCCAGCGGGAGGGCGAAGGCCCACGGGCGGCCCGCGAACGCGTGCGGGATCTGGGCGTTGGCGTACAGCCCCAGGCCCATCACCGTCAGCACCAGCCACCGCGTCCGGGGCAGTTCCACGTCCAGGAAGGTGGCGTCGAAACTGGTGAGGGCCCAGCAGCTGAGCACCGCCACCAGCATCACCGCGCTCTCGCCCGCCCCGCGCCAGGACAGCTCCTCGTGCAGGTGCTCCGCGAGCTGGCCGACGGCGAAGACGAAGACCAGGTCGAAGAAGAGCTCCAGCGGGGAGACGCTGCGACGCAGGACGGCGAACGGCTCACGGGTCACGTCGTCCCGTCCCTCCGCGGCCCGGGGGCGGCTCGGCATGCGTTCACGATCCGACGGCACCGGGTGACACGCAATTCGGGATCCTCGCCGCGCCGTCCCCGCCGGGAACCGCCCCGTCCGGGGCCACCCGCAGGCGGCCCCATGGTCGAGGGCTCCGTCCGGAACCACCCGGGCGGGCCAGTCCCCGCGCGTGCCCGTCCTCCGGTGGCCATCCTGGTTCCAGCCGCGCTGAACGCTCTCCGGTGCCCGGGACGCGCCGCCGCGCACCCATCCGGCCGACGCGCCGGGGCGCGCACCCGCGGGCGCCCAGGCCCGCGAGCCCGCCACGATCCCCGAGAACCACGGCCGGCCGGCGGAACACCGACCGGAAAAGACCGGTCGCCGGCCGCCACCCACCGAGGAGAGGTGCCCCTCCGATGCAGATCGACCTCACCGGACGGACCGCGCTGGTCACC
>NZ_JBHVET010001150.1:0-1702 GCF_042802135.1 Kitasatospora sp. NPDC057512 | reverse complement strand
GTGCAGCGGCTCTCCCGGACGGACGGCGGCGGCTACCGGGTGCACTACGAGGTCGTCGACGACACGGACTACCGGGTGCACGTCGGCAGCGGCACGATCGACGCGAAGATCGTCGTGCTCGCGGCGGGCGCCGGCGCCACCCCGGTGATCCTCCAGCGCTCCGAGGCGGACCTCGGCACGATGCCCTCCGCCGTCGGCCGCTACTTCTCCGGCAACGGGGAGCGCCTCAACACGGCCGTCGTCGACGAGGACCGGGCCCGCGACCTGCTCGGGCTCAAGCGCTCCGACGGCCTGGCGTTCGGGGCCAACCAGATCGGCAAGGGGCCGGTCGTGGCGAGCTGGGACAACCTCGACGGCTCGCTCCCGGAGCACTCGCGGTTCTCCCTGGAACAGCTCTACTTCCCGCCCGGGTTCGGCACCATCCTGGCGCAGGTGCCCGACGCGACCGGCCCCGGCTGGTTCGGCGTGGAGAAGAAGGAGATGGTCCGGCGGTGGCAGTCCTGGCTGACCGTCTTCACCATGGTCGAGGACGACAACGAGGGCGTCTTCGGCCCGCCGCCGGCCACCGGCAACGCGGACCGGATCTCCCAGCAGATGCTCGGGCGCGGACCGATCAGGTACCGGCCGACCGAGAACACCCTGCGCGGCTGGGCCGAGTCGGACGCCGTGGTGAAGGACATCCTGGAGCGCGACGGCCTGGCCCGCGTCATGCCGTGGACCAACGACCTGGTGGGCGCGTACACCGTGCACCCGCTGGCGTCCTGCCGGATCGGCGACGACCCGGGCACCTCGGCGCTCGACGACCGGCACGAACTCCGCGACCACCCGGGCATCTTCGTCACCGACGGCTCCGCCGTCCCGGGAGCGCTCACCGTCAACCCCGCGCTGACCATCTCCGCGCTCGCCGAACGCGCCGTGCCCGGCATCGTGCGCGCCGCGCGGGAACGCGGCGTGAACGTCCGGTACGGCGCGCCCGCGCCGGACGGCGGGACCAGCGGACGGCGCGGGGTGCGGGCCCAACTGCCCGGCCTGACGCGCCCTTAGCGCGCCACGGCGACAGATCGAGCCAGAGAGGAGGAGACCGATGGTGATACCGCTGCTGCGGCCGGCCCTGCGGCCGCTGGCGCAGATCCGCCGGGTCGCCCCGGTCCGCCCGGCCGACGCGGGCCAGGAGGTGGCCCGGGTCTACGCCGAGGTCGAGCGGGAGTTCGGCCTGCTCGCACCGCCGATCGGCCTGCACGCGCCCTCGCCGGCGGTGCTCGCCGCCTCGTGGGTGATGCTCCGGGAGACGATGGTCGCCGCCGGTCGGGTCGACCGGGCGGTCAAGGAGGCGGTGGCCGTCGCCGTGTCGGAGGCCAACGCCTGCCCGTTCTGCACGGAGGTGCACGGCGCGACGCTGGCCGCGCTGCGGCCCGGACCGGGGGCGTCCGCCGGGGCCCGGGCGGCGGCGGGGCGGGAGCGGGAGGTGGCCGACTGGCTCCGGGAGGCCGGGGACGGCGCGGGCGGCCGGGGTGCGCGACCGCCGTTCCCCGCGGACCGGACGCCCGAACTGGTCGGCGTGGCGGTCACGTTCCACTACCTGAACCGCATGGTCAACCTGTTCCTGGAGGAGAGCCCGCTCCCGGCCGGCCTCCCGGCGCCCGCGCGGTCGGCGGCGACGGCCGTGCTCGGCCGGTTGATGCGCCGCAGCGCGCGCGGCACC
>NZ_JBHVET010001149.1:0-1712 GCF_042802135.1 Kitasatospora sp. NPDC057512 | reverse complement strand
CCGCCGAACCGTCCGGTTCGGCGGGGCCCTCCGCCGTGCTCCGCCGTACTCCGGCGGGAACCCGGCGGCGCGTGCGGACAGGTGGGGGTGTGGAACTGTCACAGCGGGCGCGATTGAGGAGCGGCGACCAGTGGGCCTTCGGGGAGTTGTTCGATGAGACGGCGGACGACCTGTACCGGTACGCGGTGCGGGTGGTGGGGGACCGGGCTGCGGCGGAGGACGTCGTCCAGCTGACGTTCCTCGAAGCGTGGCGCCTGCGCGGCGGGCTGCGGGAGGACGACGGGCCGGTGCGGCCCTGGCTGTTCGGGATAGCCGCCCAGGTCCTGCGCAACACGACCCGGGCGGCCCGGCGGCACCGGGCGGCGATGGCGCGGCTGCCCGACCGGGGCGTCCTGCCGGACTTCGCGGAGGAGTTGGCCGGTCGGCTCGACGACGACGCCCGGCTCGCCGCCGTCCGGCGGGCGCTGGGCCGGCTGCGGAAGGCGGAGCACGAGGTGTTCGGCCTCTGCGTCCTGGCGGGCCTGGACTACGCGAGCGCGGCCGAGGCACTCGGGGTACCGGTCGGCACGGTGCGCTCCCGGCTCTCGCGCGCCCGCTCCAAGCTGCGCGCGCTGGCGGACGAGGAGCTCCGGAACGGGCGGGAACCCGTTTCGGACACCGGACAGGTACGGGGTGGCCGCACCGAGACGGCCGGGGTGACGACGACTCAGGAGACGAAGCGATGAACGAGGACGAACTGCTGCCACCGTCTACGGGACCGGGGCTCTCCGCCGACCGCCGGCGGCAGCTGCGGGGGCACCTGATGAGCGAGTTCGCGCGGGAGCCGGTGACCGCGCCCCGGCGGAAGCGGCTCGGCTGGGTGGCCCTGCCCGCCCTGGCGGGCGGCCTGGCGCTGTCCCTGGTGCTGGCCGGAGGGCCGACCGAGCGGGGCGCCGACCCCACCCGGCCGGTCGCGGCCGTGGTCCTCGACCGCGCGGCGCGGGCCGCCGAACAGCAGCCCGCCCCGGCGGCGCGCGGGGACCAGTTCGTCTACGTGAAGAGCCTGGACGACTGGGCGAAGTCGGAGGGCGGGGCGGCGCGGGACCGGGAGCTCTGGAGGTCCGTCGACGGCAGCAGGCGCGACCTGCTGCTCCTGGACGGGCACCTGCCGAACCCCGGGGGAAGCGACGAGCACGGGGAAGCCGAACCCGTGCCGAACGCCGGGAGGATCGGCAGCTACGCCTACGTCGCCGCCCTGCCGACCGACCCGGACGCGCTGCTGGCCAGGATCCACGCCGACACCGAAGGCCACGGGCCCGGACCCGACGCGGAGGCGTTCGCGACCATCGGCGACCTCCTGCGCGAGCAGATCGCCCCGCCCGCCGTCAGCGCCGCGCTCTACCGGGCGGCGTCGAAGATCCCCGGTGTCACGGTGGTCGAGGAGGTGACCGACGCCGTCGGCCGTCCCGGCGTCGCGGTCGCACGACGGGACGGCGGCGGGAAGGTCGAGTCCCAGTGGATCTTCGACCGCGCCGACTACGCCTTCCTCGGCGAACGCACCGTCGCCGTGGCCGACGGCGAGACCTTCAAGAAGGGCGACACCACCGGCCAGATGGCCGTCCTCGCCCGCGCCGTCGTCGACCAGCCCGGCACCCGTCCGTAGCCGGGCCACAGTTGCCCCTACCCCCGCTTGCCCTCGTACACCTCCGGCATGCGGTAACACCCTTCCCTGC
>NZ_JBHVET010001148.1:0-1717 GCF_042802135.1 Kitasatospora sp. NPDC057512 | reverse complement strand
CCTCACGGGGTGCGACCCGGACCGGGCGGCCGACGCGCGTACGGGGGGGGTTGCGATGTCCTGATGGATCGTCAGTCAGAAGCACCCACCCGGGAGTTGGATCCGCCATCCGAGCCGTCCTCGTCCCGACCCTCGACCCGATGGCGGCCTACGGGTCAGTGCCGGTACCGCGCGGCCGGGTGGCCGGCCGGCAGTGCCCAGTCGGACGCGCCGGTCAGCCGCTCGCGCAGCGACTCGCCCTCCGCGTACTCGCCGCGGAAGACGCCGCGGGCGCGCAGGATCGGCAGCACCGACTCGACGAACTCGACGGTGGAGGCCGGCTGCACGGTCGGCGAGAGCAGGAAGCCGTCCAGGTCGGCGCCCTCCGCCAGGGCGCAGATCTCGTCGGCGATCTCCTCGGCGGTGCCGACCACCGGGCGGGCGCCGACCCCGTGGGTGTGCCAGTCGGCGAGCACGTCGCCGACGGTCCTGTCGGCGAACCGGGCGACCTGGGTCCGCGACATCTCGGTGGACAGCTCGGCCATCGGGGTGTCCGGCGCGTACGAGGAGAGGTCGAGGCCGGTGAACATGGCGTAGCTGGCGACGGCGACCTCGGGGCGCTGGGCGTCCAGGACGCGCTGCCACCGGCGTTCGGCGTCCGCGGTGGTGGCACCGATCACGCAGGAGAACGCCGACATCACCTTGACCCCGTCGGCGCCGCGGCCGGCCCGGACGGCCTCCTCGCGAATCGCCGCGGTGTGTCCGGCGAGCTGCCGCACCGAGCCGCTGCCGACGAACATGCACTCGCCGTGCCGCCCGCCGACCCGCCGCCCGGCCGGGGAGGCGCCGGCCTGGAACAGCACCGGGGTGCCCTGCGGGGAGCGGGCGGTGTTGCCGTAGCCCCGCGAGCGGAAGTACGGGCCGTCGTGCTCGACCAGGTGGACCTTGGCCGGGTCGGCGAAGCGGCCGGCCTTGTCCTTCTCCAGGGCGTCGGGCTCCCAGGCGCCCTCCCAGTACTTGTAGACCAGGTCGAGGAAGTCCTCGGCCATCCGGTACCGGTCGTCGTGCGCCACCATGTCCATCCCGAAGGCCTTGACGGCGGTGTCGGCGGTGCCGGTGGTGACGATGTTCCAGCCGAGCCGGCCGCCGGAGAGCTGGTCCAGGGTGGCCAGTCGGCGGGCGAAGGCGTACGGCGGTTCCACCAGCACCGAGCCGGTCACCACCAGGCCGAGGTCGGTGGTGCTCGCGAGCAGGGCCGAGGCGATCACGAACGGGTCCAGGCGCGGCAGGTCGAGGGTCTCCTCGGTGGCGATCGGCGGGCGCACCCCGCCGATCTCCGACCAGCCCCAGGCGTCGGCCAGGAACAGGAAGTCGAGCCTGGCGTCCTCGCAGATCCGCGCGATGTCGCGCCAGTACCCGAGGGTGTCGAACAGGTGCCGGCGGCTGTCGGGGTGGCGCCAGGTGGCGGTGCCGCTCGCGTTGGTCTGGGCGTTCTCGAACAGTCCGAGCCTGAGGTTGCGCATGGGGTGTTCTCCGTTGGACTGGTGGTGCGGGGGAACCGGGGACCGAGGTGACCGGGCGTGGGGCCGGGGACCGTCAGGGTGCTACGGGAACAGCCGGGGCGTCGAGGACCGCGCCGGTCGCGTCTCGGAGCGGGGCGGGTTCGCCCAGGGGGCCCGGCGGCCGCGTCGAGCCGCGCCGCGGCCGGTGGTGCGCTCCTCCACGGACGCGGACGCCC
>NZ_JBHVET010001147.1:0-1718 GCF_042802135.1 Kitasatospora sp. NPDC057512 | reverse complement strand
ACAGCCCCCGTACCGGCCGCCGCGGCGGCGGCCCAGTCCACGCCGAGCACCTGGGCCGCCGCCGTCCACGTGAAGGAGACCCAGGTCGTCACGATCGGCTGGAACTACAACGGCACCTCGGTCGGGAAGTACGACTGGGTCGGGCTGTACAACTGCGACCCGGACAAGTGCGGCGTGAACTCCTACGTCTCGGGCGCCTGGCAGTGGGCCTCGTACGGCACCTCGTACACCTTCACCCGGGAGCTCACCGACTCGCTGATCGGCGCGTACTGGACCGGCTACGTCTCCTACGACTACGCCTCCGGCCAGTACCGGCTGATGTCCTCGCAGATGAACATCCTCGCCTGAGCGGTGGCCCGGCGCCCGCTCCCCCTCCACCCACCACGTTCGATCCGCACGAAGGAGAAGACCATGAAGGTCTCCAGGAAGACCCTCGCCAGGGCCGGAACCGCGCTCCTGCTCGCCGGGGTGACCCTGGCACCGACCGCGGCCCAGAGCCCGGCCGTGGCCTCGGCCACCGGGACCGTCGCGTTGACGCCCCCGGCCGCCCCGGGGGGCGCCGCCCAGGCGCTGGCGAAGCAACTCGGGCTTCCCGAGGAGCAGGTGGCGCAGCGCCTCGCCGCGCAGGACGGGCTGTCGAAGACCGCCCGGGCGTTCCGCGACAGCCAGGGCGACAAGGCCGCGGGCGTGTGGCTCGACGTGATGAAGGGCGAGGTCCACGCCAACGTGCTGGACGACGAGGGGGAGCGCGCGGCCCGGGCCGCCGGCATCATCCCGCAGCGCGCCGCCTACACCACCGCCGAACTCCGGGACGTGCACGAGCGGCTCAACGCGGCCTCGGAGAAGAAGCTGACGCCGGGCGACAGCTCCTGGTCCCTGGACACCGAGGCCGACCGCGTCACACTCGACGTGCCGGCCGGAACGGACACCGAGGCGCTGCTGCGGACGGCCGGCATCACCGGCCCCGACCGCGCGAAGGTCAGCGTCACCACCCACCAGGGGACCGCCTACGCCCGGACCGGCCTGGTCGGGGGCGACGGCCTGCGGGACGAGAACAACACCGGCACCTGCTCGGCCGGAATCATGATCAAGCAGGCCAAGGTGGCCTACCTCGTGACCGCCGGCCACTGCTGGCTGGGGCAGTCGAACCCGGCGATCCAGCGCGACGACAGCTGGCGGGACAACCAGGGCAACACCCGGATCGGCCGCATCGTCGACCGGCAGTTCCCCGCCTCGGACTACGCGCTGATCGAGATGGACAACCCGCGGGGCTGGACCCCCGGCGGACGCGCGGTCAAGACGTCCAACGGCTACAACGAGTACTACGACTACATCCGCAGCGCGGACGACGAGATAATCAACGGTGGGGAGATCTGCGCCTCGGGCGTGACAAGCGGCTGGCGGTGCGGCAAGTTCCTGGACGGCGTCTCCACCTACACCACGGAAAGGAGGCTGCCGAACGGGCAGACGGAGACGTACACCTCGTACAACCAGGTCAAGGTCCTCGGCATGAAGTCCCAAGGCGGTGACAGCGGAGGGGCCGCCCTCTACAACAGCCTCGCCGTCGGCACGGTGACCGGCGGCTCGACCACCAACACGATAGATCCCTACACCTACATCCAGCCGCTCTCCAGGATCGCGCGGGACCTCGGCCCCATCTCCACGGTCGACTGGTGACCACCCCACGGCGCAGGTGAGGAACGCGAGCACCCTCGGTG
>NZ_JBHVET010001146.1:0-1720 GCF_042802135.1 Kitasatospora sp. NPDC057512 | reverse complement strand
CGAAGGGCCCGGAGTGGATCACTCCGGGCCCTTCGCGGTGGTGGGCCTAACAGGACTTGAACCTGTGGCCTCTTCCTTATCAGGGAAGCGCTCTAACCGTCTGAGCTATAGGCCCTTGCCGCACTGAAAGATTAGCGGACCGACGGCCGATCTCCCAAATCCGGGTCGGCCGGGGCCGTGGCGGCACCCCCCGCGACCAGCTGCGGCGCACCGGTGGAGGGGCGCAGCAGCCACTCCTCGCGGGTCGGCGGCAGGCCCGCCGCGCCCTCCTCGGTGCTGCGGACGGCGAGGACCTGGTTGATCCCGATCCGGTTCTGCTCGAAGGCGAGCGCGGAGGCCGCCATGTACAGCCGCCAGACCCGGGCCCGGCCGCGGCCGACCAGCCGGACCGCCTCCGTCCAGTGCGCCTCCAGGTTGGCCACCCACTCGCGCAGGGTCAGCCCGTAGTGCTCCCGCAGCGACTCGACGTCCCGGACCTCGAAGCCGGCCTCCTCCAGCCGGGCCACCGTGGACCCGACGGGGGAGAGCTCGCCGTCCGGGAAGACGTAGCGGTCGATGAAGGGGCTGGTGCGGTGCGCCACCCCGGGGACGTCGGGGCGGCGGGCGATCTGGTGGTTGAGCAGCCGGCCGCCGGGCACCAGCAACCGGTACAGGCCCTCGGCGTAGACCCGGTACTGCTCGGAGCCGACGTGCTCGGCCATCCCGACGCTGGAGATCGCGTCGAAGGGCCCGTCGGGGATCTCCCGGTAGTCCTGGAGACGGACCTCGACCCGGTCGGACAGCCCGGCCTCCTCGACCCGGGCACGGGCCAGCGCGACCTGCTCCCTGGAGATGGAGACGCCGACCGCGGTGACCCCGTAGTGCTTCGCCGCGTGCAGCAGCAGCGAGCCCCAGCCGCAGCCGACGTCCAGCAGGCGCATCCCGGGGCGCAGGCCGATTTTGCGGCAGATCAGGTCGAGCTTGGCCTCCTGGGCCGCCTCCAGGCTCTTCGCCTCGGGCGCCCAGTAGGCGCACGAGTAGACCATCGAGGAGCCCAGCACGATCCGGTAGAAGTCGTTGCCGACGTCGTAGTGGTGGCTGATGGCCGCGCGGTCGCGACTGCGGCTGTGCAGCCGCCCGGGGGCCCTGCGGACCTCCTCGCGGGGCGGCTCGGGGTCGAGGCCGACCGCCCCGGCCCGCAGCGCGGCGGCGAGCACCCGGCGGCCCTTGGGGCCGAGCGCTTCGCGCGGCCCGAGGGCCAGGCTGCGGACCTCGGGCCGCTCGGCGAAGCGGGCGACGGCGGAGAGCGTCTCGTACAGGTCGGTGCCGGGGGCGAGTTCCAGGTCCCCCGCGACGTAGGCCCGGGCCAGGCCCAGCTCCCCCGGCTGCCAGATCAGCCGGCGCAGCGCCCGGCGGTTGCGCAGGACCACGGTGGGCGCGCCCGGCGGCCCGGCGGAGCTGCCGTCCCAGGCCTGTACCCGCAGCGGTACCGGGACCCCCAACAGCCCTTCGAGGGCTTCGACCAGTTGACCTGCGAGCTTCGCCACCGCGCGCCTCCGTCCAGTCGTCCTGCGGAACCTCAGCTGACCCGGTCGGGCGGACCGGGGGGCGGCCTGCGGCACTCCCAGGCGCGGGACGGGCGGCACCCAGCTTGTCCCACCGCGGCCGCCCGGTTTCCGGGTGGCACGCCGCGGGCGGCCGGCTGTCACCCGAAATGCCGACGGGCCCCACCCGCTGCAAC
>NZ_JBHVET010001145.1:0-1726 GCF_042802135.1 Kitasatospora sp. NPDC057512 | reverse complement strand
ACCTCCGGACGGGGGCCCACCGCCACCTGGTCGGGGGGCCCCCTTCCGTCGCCGTCACTGCTGGGGCGGGGCCGGCGGGTAGCCGTAGCCCGGCCCCGGCTGCTGCGGCCAGGGGGCTCCGGGGGCGGGCTGCTGCGGGTAGCCGTACCCGGGCGGGGGCGGCGGGGCCTGGCCGGGCTGCGGGGCCCACGGCGCCCCGGGGGCGGGTTGGCCGGCCTGCTGCGGGTACGGCTGGGGCTGCTGCTGCGGGTCGGCGTACGGCTGCGGGCCGCCCGACTGCGGGTAGCCGGCCTGGGCCTGCTGCTGCCAGCCGGCCTGCTGGGCGGCGGCGGCCTGGTGGGCCCGGATGACGTCCTCGCCGACCAGGGTGGCCAGCTCGAAGTAGGCCTCCCGGACCTTGGGCCGCATCATGTCGAGGTTGACCTCGGCGCCGGCCGCCAGGCTCTCGTCGAAGGGCACCACGATCACGCCGCGGCAGCGGGTCTGGAAGTGCGCGACGATGTCCTCGACCTTGATCATCTTGCTGGTCTCGCGCACCCCGGAGACCACCGTGATGCTGCGCTGGACCAGGTCCGCGTAGCCGTGCGCGGAGAGCCAGTCCAGGGTGGTCGAGGCACTGGAGGCGCCGTCCACGCTGGGGGTGGAGACGATGATCAGCTGGTCGGCCAGGTCCAGCACCCCGCGCATCGCGCTGTACAGCAGGCCGGTGCCGGAGTCGGTCAGGATGATCGGGTACTGGCGGCCCAGCACGTCGATCACCTGCCGGTAGTCCGAGTCGTTGAAGGTGGTCGAGACCGCCGGGTCGACGTCGTTCGCCAGGATCTCCAGGCCCGAGTTAAGGTCCTGCGAGGTGAACTGACGGATGTCCATGTAGCTGCGCAGGTGCGGGATGGCCGTCACCAGGTCGCGGATGGTCGCGCCGGTCTGGCGCTTCACCCGGCGGCCCAGGGTGCCGGCGTCCGGGTTGGCGTCGATCGCGATCACCTTGTCCTGGCGCTCGCTGGCCAGGGTCGCGCCGAGCGCGGTGGTGGTCGTGGTCTTGCCGACGCCGCCCTTGAGGCTGATCACGGCGATCCGGTAGCAGCTCAGCACCGGGGTGCGGATGATCTCCAGCTTGCGGGCCTTCTCGGCCGCCGCCGCCTTTCCGCCGAACTGGAAGCGCGGCTGCTGGCGCTGCTGCTTGGGCTGGCTGCGCAGCAGCCGGTCCGAGGACAGCTCGACGGCGGCGGTGTAGCCGAGCGGCGCGCCGTGCGCGGTCTGCTGCGGGGCGGCGGCCTGCTGGAACGCGCTGGGCTGGGGGGCCGGCTGCTGCTGCCACGGCTGGCCGGGCAGCGGCTGCCCCGGCAGCGGCGGGCCGGGCTGGGCCTGCGGGCCGGGCTGCGGCGGGACCGGCTGCTGGTACGCGGCGGGCTGCGGCCAGCCGCCCTGGCGCGGGTCCACCGGGCCGGGCTGCTGCGGGGCGGCGGCGTGCTGGGGCGGCAGCGGCTGCTGGGCCTGCTGGGCCTGCTGGGCCGCCCACGCGGCCTGCGGGTCCCAGGAGGCCGACGGGCCCTGCGGGTCCTGGGGGTGCTGCGGCGGGGCCTGCTGGACCGGCGGCTGCGCGAAGTTCTGCGGCTGCGCGGGTGCGACGGGAGCGGGAGCGGGAGCGGGCGCCGGGTACGGCTGCGGCACGGGCTGCTGCGCCGCGGCATCCGGTGTCGGCCAGGCCGGGGCACCAGCCTGCGGC
>NZ_JBHVET010001144.1:0-1729 GCF_042802135.1 Kitasatospora sp. NPDC057512 | reverse complement strand
TCCCCGGACTCGGGGAGGCGCCGTTCGGCGTGTTCGCGCGGCTCCGGAAGGCGCCGTTCGGCGTGTTCGCGCGGCTCGTCGGCCGGCGCGACCCAGGACGGCTCGGTGCGGCTCAGCGCGGCGGCGGAACCGACACCACCATGGTCAGCCGCAGCTCCCGCTCCCCCGCGTTGCGGTAGACGTGGGCGTACGAGGCGTCGAAGGAGACCGTGCTGCCGGCCGGCACCGCGTGCTCGCGCTCGCCGTGCACCAGGGTCAGCTCGCCCTCGTCGACCCGGAGGATCTCCACCGTCCCGGCCGGGTGCGGCTCGGAGGAGTACTCCTCGCCCGGCGCCATCCGCCAGCCCCACAGCTCCAGCGGCCCGGGCGCCTCGATCCCGTGCAGCAGCGTGCCGGCCCCTCCGGACGAGCCGGTCCAGAGCGGGACGGCCTGCTCGCCCGGGACGATCCGGACATCCGGGCCCTCCTCGTAGTCGAGCAGCGTGGCGATCGAGACGCCGAGCGCGTCGCCGAGCCGGACCACGGTGGCCACGCTCGGGTTGGTGCGCCCCTGCTCGATCTGGACGATCATGCCGCGGCTCACCCCGGAGCGGGCGGCGAGGGCGTCCAGGGTGTGGCCGCGCTCGGTGCGCAGCCGCTTGACGTTGCGGGCGAGTGCCCGGGAGACGAGGTCGGGGTCCGGCACGCGGGCAGTCCTCCGGTGTCCACAGTACGAGACTGTACAAAATAGTGTTCGGCAGAGTTCAGTTCACTGCACTACGCTGCGGATTCCGACAACGAGTCCATCCGACTGTACTTCGGAGTGCATTGTGCTGTCCTCAACCCTCGGGGGCCTCCGGTGACCGTTCTGCTCGCCCTCTCCGCCAGCCTGCTCACCGGTCTGGCCGACTTCGGCGGCGGCGTCCTCACCCGCCGCCTGCCCGCGCTCGCCGTCGTGGTCGCCTCCCAGGCCGCGGCCGCCGTCGTCCTCCTGCTCGCCGTCCTGGCCACCGGCGGCTGGACCGAGGCCTCCCCCGCGCTCTGGTACGCCGTCGCCGCCGGGGTGATCGGCCCGTTCGCGATGCTCGCCTTCTACCGGGCGCTCGCGCTCGGCCCGATGGGCGTGGTGTCCCCGCTGGCCACCGTCGGCGTCGTGGTGCCGGTCGGCGTCGGGCTCGCGCTCGGCGAGCGGCCCGGCCTCGGCCAGGCGGCCGGCATCGCGGTGGCCGTGGCCGGCGTGGTGCTGGCCGGCGGCCCCGAACGCGGCGGGCCGGCCGCCGCCCGCACGGCCCTGCTGCTCACGCTGGGCGCCGCGTTCGGCTTCGGCGCCACCATGGCCCTGGTCTCGCACGCCTCGGCCGGCGGCGGGCTGCTGCTCGTGCTCTGCGTCCAGCGGCTCGTCAACATCGCCGTCGGCGGCGCCGCGCTGCTGCTCGGCCCGCGCGGCACCGGCGCCCCCGGGCCGCTGCCCGGGCTGCGCTCCCGGCTGCCCCTGCTCACCGGCATCGGACTGGCCGACGTCGCCGGCAACGCCACGTACGCGATGGCCTCGCACGGCGGCTCGGCCGCGACGGCCGCCGTGCTCGCCTCGCTCTACCCGGTGGTCACCGCGCTGCTGGCGCGCGGACTGCTGAAGGAGCGGCTGCGCCCGGTCCAGGTGGTCGGCGCCGGGCTCGCCGTCGCGGGCACGCTGCTGCTCGCGGCCGCGTGAGGCCGGGCCGGTCGGCCCGGCCTCGGGCCGGCCTCGGGC
>NZ_JBHVET010001143.1:0-1729 GCF_042802135.1 Kitasatospora sp. NPDC057512 | reverse complement strand
CTCAGGCGTCGAGGCCGAACAGGGCGCGGCAGCCCGCGTCCAGGCCGGTGACGGTGACCGGGGTGCGGGCGTGCTCGGCCCAGGCCTCGGGGGTCAGGCGCAGGCGCTCGGAGACCACCACCCGCCCGTCCAGGACGTCGCGGTCGATGCCGTCGCCGCGGTAGCCGAGCCGGCGCGAGACGGCCAGCGAGGAGTGGTTGTCCGCGAAGGACAGCGACCTCGCCGACCGCGCCCCCAGCTCCGCGAACGCCAGGTGGAGCATCGCGGCGCGCATCTCGGTGCCCAGGCCCCTGCCCTGGAACTCCAGGCCGAGCCAGGAGCCCGAGACGATCTCGCGCCGCACGCCGAACTCCGTGGCGCGCATGTCCTGGATGCCCACCGGGCGCCCCTCGTGGAAGGCCACCAGGTTCAGCGCCCAGTCCTGTGCGCTCCAGCGCCCCAGCCGCCGCCAGTGCAGCTGCACCACGTGCCGGGCCCGTTCGGCCGGCGGCAGCTCGCCCCACGGCGTCAGGAACGGGCGCTCCTCGGGCGGGTGGACGCCGCGGGCGGCGACGTCGGCCACCTCGGCGAGTTCGTCCTCGGTGGGCAGGCGCAGCTCCAGGCGGGGCGAGGACACGCGCAGCCCCCGCAGGGGCCAGTGGTCGGTGATCATCGAGCCAGTGTGCCCAGCCCGCCCGCCCCGCGCACCGCCATTTCCACCGCGCCCTCACCTGCGCCCCGCCCCCGATTCCCCCTCCCGAGCGACACCGGCGGCGACCCGACTTGACGCACCGTCACCTACAGTCGTGCGATGAGCGCACGAAGTGATCCTCGGCTGGTCGGAGGACCGCCACCCCCGCACCGCCTGCCCACCCTCACCTCCCTGCGCTTCGCCGCCGCCCTCGCCGTCTTCCTCTTCCACGCCTTCCTCATCACCGACCCGCTGCGCCACGGCGCCCCGCTCGGCTTCTTCGCCGACCCCCGCCTCGCCGCCGCCCTCGCCCACGCCACCTCCAAGGCCGGCTACGCCGGGGTCTCGTTCTTCTTCGTCCTCAGCGGCTTCGTCCTGACCTGGTCCGCGCGCGACGGTGAGCGCCCCGCCGCGTTCTGGCGCCGGCGCCTGGCCCGGATCTACCCCAGCCACCTGGCGATGTGGACCGCCGCCGCCCTCCTGTTCGCCTGGGCCGCCCCGGTGCGCACCTGGCTGCCCAACCTCCTGCTCGTCCACGCCTACTCGCCCGACCCGAACATCAACTCCAGGATGAACATCCCCAGTTGGTCGCTGTGCTGCGAGGCCCTGTTCTACCTGCTCTTCCCGCTCCTGCACCGCGCCGTACGGCGCCTGCCCGCACCCGCCCTGCGCCCGGCCCTGGCCGCCGTGCTGCTGGCCGCCGCGGCCGTCGCGGGAGCCGACGCCGCCCTGCTGCCCGACCGGCCCCGGATCCCCCAACTGCCCGTCTCCCTCGACCAGCTGTGGTTCGGCTACCTCTTCCCGCCGGCCCGGCTGCCGGAGTTCGTCCTCGGCATGCTGCTGGCCCGCGCCGTCGCCGCCGGCCGCGCCCCGCGCGTCCCGCTGGCCGCCGCCGCCCTCCTGGTGGCGCCCGCCTACGCGCTCGCGCTCGCGGTCCCCTCGCCCTACGACTTCGTCCTGCCGATGGTCCTGCCGCTGGCCCTGGTCATCTGCGCCGCCGCCCAGCACGACCTGCGGCGCGGCGCCGGGGACCGGCCGCCGCGCCGCCTGGCCCAGTGG
>NZ_JBHVET010001142.1:0-1738 GCF_042802135.1 Kitasatospora sp. NPDC057512 | reverse complement strand
GTTCGGGAGAGCGCCCGGGGGCGGGCACGCCGGGCCGGCCGTTCTCCTGCGGGGCCGGGGCCGGGGCCGGAACCGGTGCGGGGCCGCCCCGTCCGGCTCGCGCCGCGCGGCTGCCGCCGGAGGCCCCGGCCGCCGTCCCGCGCGCCGCCAGTTCGCTGAGCCGCTCGTGCAGCGCGGCGGCCCCGGGCCGTTCGGCGGGTTCCTTGGCCAGGCAGGCCCGGATCAGCGGCGCCAGTTGCGGCGGTACGGCCGAGAGGTCGGGCTCCTCGTGGACGACCCGGTACAGCATCACTTCGGAGGAGGCCCCGGACCCGAACGGGGTGTCCCCGGTGAGCGCGTACGCGAGGGTGGCCCCGAAGGCGAAGACGTCGGTGGCGGGGGTGACGGCGGCCCCGCGCACCTGCTCGGGCGCGAGGAAGCCGGGGGAGCCGACCGCGGTGCCGACGTGGGTGAGGGTGCTGGCGCCGCGCGACCACGCGATGCCGAAGTCGATGATCCGCGGGCCCCGGGGTGAGAGCAGGATGTTGGACGGCTTGAGGTCCCGGTGGACGACTCCCGCCTCGTGCACCTTGACGAGTCCGTCGGCCAGCGCGGCCCCGATCCGGGCCGCCTCGGGCCAGTTCAGCGGTCCTTCGTCGCCGACCCGCTTGTACAGCGAGGGCCCGGGGACGTACGCGGTGGCGAGCCAGGGCCGCTCGGTCTCGATGTCCGAGCCGACCACGCGCGCGGTGCAGCCGCCCCGGATCCGGGAGGCGGCGGCGATCTCGCGGGCGAAGCGGGTGCGGAACTCCTGGTCCTCGGCGAGTTCGGCGCGGATCAGCTTGAGGGCGACGCGCTGCCCGCGGCGGTCGGACCCGAGGTAGACCACGCCCATGCCGCCGGCGCCCAGTCGCCGGTGCAGGCGGTACGGCCCGACGATGCGGGGGTCCTCACGCCTCAGCCGCATCATCGCCATGTTTCGTTCCCCGTCAGCCGGTGGGTGAGGCCCCGTCGGTTGGGCCATCGTCAGTTCCTGTCTGGCACAGCTTACGGACTGCCCGCTGCGGTGTGCTGATACGCAACACCCGTAGCCACCGTGCGATTGTCGGATCTTGCGCTGACCTGCAGGTCACAGGGCCGTCGAAGGGCCTCTCGGGGTTGCCCCTCAGGGTTCCCCCGGGGGTCGGATGAGCCCGCTGTCCCCCTGCGGTAGTAGGCCTCAAGTCCGATCGTCATCCTCCGGGACGTCCGAGGAACAGTACGACGGCATGACGCCCGGAGGGGCCCCCGACCAATAGCGTTGTGCTCAGCGGTGGACGGGGAGCTCGTCCCCCGAGGTAAGCCGTCCACCGCGCCAACTCGACCGGATCAGGAGCCAGGACATGCCACCGCAGCTCACGGGAACCCTCCGCCGCCGTCGGCAGGGCTCCCTCCGGACGGGGTCCGCCGAGCAGCCCACCCGGCACCCCGCCGTGGCGGTGGCCATGGCCCTGCCGTGCGCCGTGCTCCTGGTGCTGCTCTTCGGAGGGTGGGAGCAGATGGCGAACCAGGCCCAGGCCGTCGCCGATCTGATCGCCCGCTGAGCAGGAGAAGAAGAAGGACACCGGCCCCGAGGCCGGTCGAAGACGGGCACCGAACCCCTGGGGACGGGGAGCGGTGCCGCCGGGGAGGCCGCGGCCGCGATGACACGCGGACGGGCGTGAGCGGTGCGCAGAGCGCCCCGGCAGGCGGAGATGCCGCGTACGGACGTCGGTGAGGG
>NZ_JBHVET010001141.1:0-1748 GCF_042802135.1 Kitasatospora sp. NPDC057512 | reverse complement strand
CGGCCGCACCGCGCCCCGGCGGTGGGCGCCCGGGCGGCGCGGCCGGCCGTCCTCGGCGAGCCGCTGGGCCACCCGCAGGCAGCGCAGGTCCAGGACGGCGTCGAACAGCTCGCCGCGGTCCACCGGCCCGTCGCGCAGCCCCTGGGCCCACAGCTCCCCGGCCAGCCGGACCGCCAGCGGGTGCCGGCCGTCCTCGGCGGCGGCCGGGTGGCCCGGCGGCAGCCCGTACCTGCGGCGCACCCGCTCGGCCGCCTCGGGGGGCAGCGGGCCGAGCCGCTGCCCGGCCAGGCTCGGCCCGTTCGGGCCGCGGCCGTCCATCCGTACGGTGGGGGCGCTGCCCAGGTCGCCGTCCGGGTGCGGTTCGGCGGTACGGCGGGGGCCGGGCGCGCCGCTCCCCCAGGTCTCGGCCGCGAGCCGCTCCCAGAGCTCCTCCCCGCACGCGGTGACCAGCCGGGCGCCGCAGCCGGTCAGCCACTGGCCGGCGCCGCGCAGCCAGCGCGCGTCCACCGCCAGCGGGGCCTCCTCGGGGCCGTCCAGGACCACCAGCAGCGGCCGGCCCGCCGCCGCGCACAGCGCCGCCACCGGCTCCGGCGCGGGCGCCGGGGTGCCGAGCCCGGCCGCGGCGGCGGCCAGCACCCGCTCCAGCGGCTCGGCGAGCGAGCGGTCCCCGGCCCGCAGGTCGGCACCGCGCAGCCAGAGGGTGGGCAGCGGGTGGGCACCGCCGTGCCGGCGGGCGGCCAGCGCGGCCAGTTCGGTGGTGCGTCCGCTGCCGGGGGCGCCGACCAGCGCGGTGACGGTCGCGGCCGGCTCGTCCCCGGCGAGGCCGTCCGGCCGGTCCACCCGGTCCGCGGCCAGGTCGGCCACCCGGCCCGGCCCGGCGCCCGCGGCCGTCACCTGGGCGGCGGTCAGCCGCAGCACCCCGGCCAGGTTGAGCGCCGGGCCGTAGCCGGGCACCGCCGCCGCGTTGCTCGCCAGCAGCCCGGCCAGCACCCCGGCGGCCGCCGACCCGCCCGCGGGGCCCGCCGCCACCGCCACGGCCGGCAGCACCCCGCCGTGCCGGGGGCCGCGCAGGGCGGGCGCGGCCAGGGCGAGCACCGCCCCGCTGCGGGCGTCCAGCACCGGCGAGCCGGCCGGCACCACGACCCCGCCGACCACCGGCACGTCCAGTAGCAGCACCCCGCCCAGCCGGTGCCCGCCGTACGCCGCGCCGGTGACCCCGAGCAGCCCGCAGCGCAGCGCGACCACCCGGCCGTCCTCCCCCGCCAGCGCGGGCAGCAGCACCTCGTGCCCGGCCGCGGCGGCGGCCAGCGGCAGCGGCGGCACCGGCAGCCCGCCGACCGCCTCGGTACGCAGCAGGGCGAGCCCGTGCCCGGGCAGCGGCAGCACGGCGTCCGGGCCGAGCACCCTGGTCTGCCCGCCGGGGGTGTGCAGGACGACCCGGTCCAGTCCGGCCACGCTCTCGTGCGCCGTCAGCACGCCCCCCTGCGGGTCGGCGACGAACCCTAAGCCGTGCAGTCGCCCGTTGAGGTCGCGGATCCGCAGCAGGTACCGCCCCGGATCGCCTTCCAGGAACCCCGGCATCCCATGCCCCCTCGACCGTCGCTCGCCCGCCGCCCGGAGCCTGCCCGCGCGGAAGGCGGTCCGACCGCGCCCACGCCGCTCACCACGGGCGTTCACTCCGCGCGCTCCCTCGTGCGGGTGAAAGGGGGTCCGGGAACGGCGGAGCCCCCGTCGGGACGATTCCCGAC
>NZ_JBHVET010001140.1:0-1752 GCF_042802135.1 Kitasatospora sp. NPDC057512 | reverse complement strand
GTCGCGAGCGGGGCCGAGCCGGCGACGGCCGGTGCCCCCGGTGCGGCCGCCGTCACCGGCACGGCCGTCGCCACCGCGGCGCCCGGCGCCCCCGGCAGTTGCTTCGGCCGTGCCGGGAACGCGGCGCCGGACGCGCCGTTGCCTACTGGTGTTGCCACCCGCCTCATCCTCCCCTGGGGCCGGGCCCGTCCCCGGGGCCCGACCGATGGCAGCAGTATGGCCGTGACTCCCCTCGACCACACCTGACTTGCGCCGATCTTGAGCATGTCGTGCACGTTCCCGGGACGGCCCGTGCCACCGGTGCGGCCGGTACCGCCCGTGCCGTCGGTGCGGCCCGTACGGCCCGTACGGATCGTGCCGCTCCCACCGGTCGTCTCCTGCGGGTCGTCTCCTGCTGGCCGTCTCCTGCCGGTCGTCCCGAGAGGTGGCGAACCGTCCGACGCGGGCCGCACCCTACGTGGTTCCCCCGGCCGGGCGGAGCGCGGGGGTCCGCTCGCGGGCGCGCAATCCCGGGTGCGGCGACCCCTCGCTCCGTACGATGGAGGTATGCGCCTGCTTGGAACGATCTCGCCCGACCGTCCGCTGCTCGTCGTCGCCGTGCGCGAGGAGGCCGCCCACCTGGACGACCGCCTGCCCGTGCTGCTCACCGGGATAGGGAAGGTCAACGCCGCCGTCGCGCTGGCCACCGTCCTCGCGCAGGGCGAGAAGCCGTCCGAGGTGATCAACCTCGGTACGGCCGGCGCGCTGCGCCCCGGCTGGGAGGGCACCCACCACGTGGTCCAGGTGATCCAGCACGACCTCGACACCGCCGCCCTGCACGCGCTCACCGGGCGTGAGTACGGCGCCCCGCTGGTGATCGGCAAGGGCGACGGCCCGGTGCTGGCCACCGGCGACCTCTTCGTCTCCGACGTGGCCGCCCGCGACCGGCTCGCCGAGCACGCCGACCTGGTGGACATGGAGGGCTACGCCGTCGCCACCGTCGCGCACCGGGCCGGGCTGCCGGTGCGGCTGGTCAAGCACGTCAGCGACGAGGCCGGGGACGGTGCCGAGCACAGCTGGAAGGAGGCGGTGGACGACTGCGCCCGGAAGCTGGCCGACTGGGTGGTCGCGCAGGGCTGGTGACGCCGCCTCAGGGGCTGATTAGGGTGACGCGGTGACCGAGAACCCGAACGACCAGAGCAAACTCACCGACCTGCGTCCGCCGAGTCTGAACGCGGACGAGCCGGCCACCCTGCTGGCCTTCCTCGACTACCTGCGCGCGGCGGTGATCGCCAAGCTCGACGGGGTCGCCGACGAGGACGCCCGGCGCCCCGGCGTCGCCTCCGGCACCAGCCTGCTGTGGCTGGTGCGCCACCTCGCCGTGGTCGAGGACAACTGGTTCACCTGGGCCTACCAGGGGGTGGGCGGGGAACCGGACGAGTCGGACGAGGTCCCGCTGGACGGCGCGACCGTGGCCGGGGAGGTCGCCGCCTACCGGGAGGCGGTCGAGCGGTCCAACGCGGTGGCCGCGGCCGCCCCGGACCTGGACCGGCCGGGCGTGCGCTCGCTGCGGCCGGACGACACCGAGGGGCCGTCGCTGCGGTGGGTGCTGGTCCACATGATCGAGGAGACCGGCCGGCACGCCGGGCACGCGGACATCATCCGCGAGCAGCTGGACGGCGCGGTCGGGCGCTGAGGGCGCCGTCCGGCGCTGAGGGAACCGTCCGGCGCTGAGGGCGCCGGGAGCGGATCGGGGCGGATCGGGGCGGGGAG
>NZ_JBHVET010001139.1:0-1755 GCF_042802135.1 Kitasatospora sp. NPDC057512 | reverse complement strand
GCGGAGGAGGGAGCCACTGCGGAGCATTGGCGACCGACGACAACGCGGCGAGGTGCGTGCCCCGGCGTCGCCCCGCAGACGCGAGTTCGAAGACACGCCCTAGGACACGGGCCCGTAGGGGAAGGCAGGACAGAACATCTAGCGCCCCGGCGCGGCGGACTCCGCCTCCGCCTTCGCCGCTGCCGGGGCGCGGTGGTCGAAGGCGATCAACGGGTCGCCGGTGAGTGGGTGTTCGACCACCGCGGCCCGTACCCCGAAGACCTCGGCCAGCAGTTCGGCGGTCAGCACCTCACGCGGCGTCCCGGAGGCCACCAGGGCGCCGCGGTGCAGGACGTGCAGCCGGTCGCAGACCGAGGCGGCGGCGTTGAGGTCGTGCAGGGCCACCAGGGTGGTGCGGCGCTGCTCCCGGAGCAGGGCGAGCAGTTCGACCTGGTGCCGGACGTCCAGGTGGTTGGTCGGCTCGTCCAGCACCAGGACGTCCGGCTGCTGGGCGAGCGCCCGGGCCAGCAGCACCCGTTGCCGTTCCCCGCCGGACAGTTGGGCGAACCGGCGGTCGGCGGCCCCGGCCATGCCGACCCGGGTCAGCGCCTCGGCGGTGATCCGGCGGTCCTCGGCGTCGTCGGCCGCGAAGGCCCGCTTGTAGGGCGTGCGGCCCATCGCGACCACCTCGCGGACGCTCAACTCGAAGTCCCCGCCGCGTTCCTGGGGCAGCGCCCCGATGTGCCGGGCGGACTCCGCGGGCCGCAGCTCCGCCAGGTCCCGCCCGGCCAGCAGCACCCGCCCGGCACTGGGCCGCAGGTGCCGGTAGACGGTGCGCAGCAGGCTGGACTTGCCGCTGCCGTTGGGTCCGACCAGTCCGGCGATCTCCCCCTCCTCGGCGATCAGGTTGGCCCCGGCCAGCACCGTCCGGCCGGCCAGGGCGACACTCAGGTCCTCGACGGCGATCCTCAACTGCGCTCCAGTCGTCGGTCCAGCAGGTAGAGCAGGGTGGGGGCGCCGAGGACGGCGGTGACCACGCCGATCGGCAGTTCCTGGCCGTCCAGGGCGGTGCGGGCCACCGTGTCGACGACGACCAGCAGCAGCGCCCCGGTGAGCGCGGACAGCGGCAGCAGCCGCCGGTGGTCGGCGCCGACCAGCAGCCGGCACACGTGCGGCACCATCAGCCCGACGAAGCCGATCGCCCCGGAGACGGCGACCAGCACCCCGGTGAGCACACTGGTGACGACGAAGACCTCGCGGCGCAGCCGGGTGACGTCCACGCCGAGCCCGGCGGCCGTCTCGTCGCCCATCAGCATCGCGTTGAGTCCCCGGGCGCGGGCCTGGAGCAGGGCCAGTCCGAGCGCCACGGCGACGGCCGGGACGGCGAGTTGGGCCCAGACGGCGCCGCCGAGGCTGCCCATCAGCCAGAACAGCACGCCCCTGGTCTGCTGCTCGTCGCGGGTCTGCAGGACCAGGTAGCTGGTGATGCCGCCGAGGAACTGGGCGATGCCGATGCCCGCGAGGACCAGGCGCAGCGGGGAGAAGCCGCCACCGCGCCGGGCCATCAGCCAGACCAGCGAGAACGCGGCGAGCGCGCCGGCGAACGCCGCCAGGGAGACGGTGAGGCCGAGCGCGCTGCCGAAGGAGAGCTGGAGCCCGAGGGTGGTGCCGAGGACGATGGCGGCGACCGCGCCGAGCGAGGCGCCGGAGGAGATGCCGAGCAGGTACGGGTCGGCGAGCGGGTTGCGGACCAGGGCCTGCACGGCAGTGCCGACC
>NZ_JBHVET010001138.1:0-1758 GCF_042802135.1 Kitasatospora sp. NPDC057512 | reverse complement strand
AAGTCGGCCAGGCCGACTTCTCGCGCAACTGCGTTCAGGTCTTGGTGGCTGCGAACAGGTGTGAGGCCTTGACCCGCACGAGGTCCTGAACCGGTGTTCCACGCCTCCTCGCCTCACCAGGCCACGGGACAAGCCCGATCCGGTTGTGCGGTGGAGCCGCTCAGCCCTGGTGAGGGATGCCCAGTGCTCGTACGAGCTGGGCCAGTTCCTCGCGGAAGAGCTTGTCCGGGCTGGCCATCTGCGTGTGGAGGTGGCCGTAGATCTCCAGTGACACCAGGCCGTGCAGGTGTCCCCAGATGCGCAGGGCGAGTGCGACGGCGGCGGGGGGCAGCTCCGGGAAGGCCTCGCGCACCTTGTCGCGGAGCCCGGGGTCGAAGTCGGGCCACTCGAACGTGCTGTCCCGGTAGAGGTGTTCGGTGTGGGGCCAGGCAGCCGCCGCGAGTGCGGCGAGTCCTGTGCACACCCGGCGCGCGGCGTCCGGGGCGGCGCCGCCCTCGGGGGCGTGGTAGCCGGGGACCGGGTCACCGTAGACGAGGCGGAAGCCCTCGGAGTTGGCGACGGCCCAGTTCCGGAAGGCGGTGGCCCAGGCCTGGATCCGGACCGCCGGGTCCTCGGCGGGGGCGGCCTCCCAGGCCGCGTCCACGGCGTCGGCCAGCGCGGTGTACACGTCGTTGATGAGCGTGGTGACCAGATCGTCGCGGGTGGCGAAGTAGCCGTAGATGGCGTTGGCGGTCATGCCCATCTCTCGGGCGATGGCCCGCAGGGTGATGGCGTCGGGGCCGCCTGAGGCCATCAGCGCCAATGCCACGCTCTTGATTTCGGCCGTCGTCTCGGCGCGCAGCCGCTCGCGTCGTCCTGTGGTCCCGGTAGCCGCCATGCGGACACTCTACAGTGTCACCAGATTGGTTGGCGTATCGAAACTACACGCCGTATAGTTTTCGCCGCGGCGACCGACGGTCCGTCATGTCGCCGTATTCGCTGGCAGGTTGAGGGGAGAACCATGCACATCGGAGTCATCGGCGCCACTGGCGGCATCGGCAGCCGGGTCGTCACCGAGGCGCTTCGGCGCGGACACCTGGTCTCGGCCTTCGGTCGGGACACTTCACAGGTCGAGGAGACCCGCGAGAACATCACCTGGGCCGACGTCGACGTCCTCGACGCGGCGAGCATCGCGGCCGTGCTGCCCGGCCTGGACGTGCTGATCAGCGGATTCCAGCCGGGCAACGCCGCCAAGGACTTCGCGGACACCGTCCGTCGCTCCATCGCCGACCCCACGGTCTACGCGACTGCCGCCCGCGCGCTGCTGACGGCACTGGAGAGCCACCCCAGGACGCGCCTGATCGTGATCGGCGGTGCCGGAAGCCTGGAGGTCGAACCGGGCGTGGTGCGCGCCGACCATGACGAGCTGATCCATGAGAGCCTCGACGCGCTCGGACTGCCCCGGGAGTACGCGGCCGCCGTGCGCGGCCACCGGGACGCCCTGACCGTCCTGCGAACCTCGAATCGGCTGTGGACGTACTTCAGCCCGGCCGAGGACATCGCTCCCGGCGAGCGCACCGGCCGCTTCCGGACCGGTGGCGACCAACCCGTCCTGGACGCGGACGGACGCAGTCGCATATCGGTGGAGGACGCCGCGGTCGCCCTGGTCGACGAGGCGGAGCTGCCGCGCTTCGTCCAGCGCCGCTTCACGGTCGGGTACTGAAAGGTCGCAGTCGAGATCCACCGGCGAAAGGTGCCGGGCGATCCCCCGCGTGGGAT
>NZ_JBHVET010001137.1:0-1762 GCF_042802135.1 Kitasatospora sp. NPDC057512 | reverse complement strand
GACACCGATGGTGGCCTTCTGAAGCGCATGGTGGTGAATCAGCGGCGCGGGCCGCGACCGGGCCGCTGCCGTGGAACGGTGGGTCATCCGTGAGCGTCCCATCCGATGATTGGTGGGACGCTCACGGCGTCCGTCCGAAGGTGAAGTGGTGTCGGCTCCGTCCCGGGCCGCTGGCGGAGGGGGGTGCCCGCTCTGGGTGCCCAGCCGCGCGGGGGTGAGGAACGCTCCTTCGTGAGGGTGTAGTTCGTGGAGGCGGGTGCGGCCCGAGCGGGCCTGTCTCCGGGGGCCTCATCCGTGAGCCGGATGGGGTGCTACCGGTGTTCTTCGATGAGTGGAGGGGATGCGGGTGAAGAACCGGCGGATCGTGGTGTGGAGTCTGCTCGGAGGGCTGGTCGTCCTGAGCCCGTTGGCGTGGGCGGGGTGGAGCCTGTGGCAGACGATCAAGGCTGACTGGCTGGAGGCGCCGGACCCGGTCGGGCAGTGGAGCGGTGGGACGGCGGTCGTGGAGTTCCTGCCGGAAGGACGGCTCGGGTCGGCGCAGGTGCCGGCGTTCGTGTGCAGCAGCCGAGCGGAGGAGCGGGAGCGGTCGACGGAGATCGAGGGGAGCTGGAAGAAGTCCTTCGTCAGTGACGAAGGACCGGGGATCTACGTGGAGGCGCGGCGGAAGGAGGACGGAGGCACGTGTACGTTCTGGCTGATGACCACGGGGAACGGGAAGGACCTGTGGATGGAAAAGGGCCAGGGCTTCCGCATGGCGCGGTCCTGACGCGCGCAGAGGGATGAGCAGGAGAGCGGTCTTCGGTGGGGGAGGCGATTCGCGTGGTGGGACGTTCGGTGGTGTTCCGGGCGCTTCTGGTGGGGCTGTTGTGTGGCGCCAGTGCGTGCACCGGGGCGAGCGGTGGGCACGGAGAGGCGTCGGTGGGGGCCGCGTCCGGTGAGGTGGCGGCCGAGGTCGCGTGGCCGCTCGGCGAGGAAGGGGCGACGCTCTCGGAGGTCGAGAGGCGGCGGATCCTGCGATTGGCCGAGGAGAACGGCTGGGCTCCGGCCGGTGGCGAGGCCACGGTGGTCCGGTACGACAGCGGGTACGGCCCGGAGCTGATCTGGCGGGCGGAGGGGACCGGCGCGGTCTGTTCGGGATCAACGCGTGGCTCGGGTCCGTGCGTTCCGCTCGCGGACATCGCCGCGAGGCCGAACCCGGGGGTCGGAATCTTCATCGGCGCCGCCTACTACGAGGGGAAGTGGTCGGTCATGCTGATGTCCAGCGGTGAGACGGTCGATCGGGTCATGTGCAAGGGACGGAGCTTTCCGGCGCGGAGGGCGTACGAGGTCACGGTCGACGGCGTGCTCCACACCGTCTACACGGTGTCGATACCGCGCGGACTCCAGGGCGAGTACCGGGTGGCCGTCCGACGGGACGGGGAGCCGGCCGAGGACCGGGTGACGCTCAACATGGACCGGGTCGCCGGCCCGGCGCGGTGCTGACCGGGCGGATGAGGGCGGTGAGTTCCTCCGAGGACGGGCCGGCCGGCATCCACCTGGTCGTGGGGTGGGGGTTCATCGTCCTCTCGAACGTCGCGGTCATACGCATACTCGTGTCGTTCTTCTTCGACAAGTGAGCCGCTGAGTTCCGCTGCGGAGACGATCCCGGGTGCGTTCCGGGCCGCTGACGTGGAACGGTGGGTCATCCGTGAGCGTCCCACCCGATGATTGGTGGGACGCTCACGGCGTCCGTCCGAAGGTGAAGTGGTGTCGGCTCCGTCCC
>NZ_JBHVET010001136.1:0-1764 GCF_042802135.1 Kitasatospora sp. NPDC057512 | reverse complement strand
CGCTTCGCCCGGCTGCGCCTACTTGGTGCCGCGCTTCGCGAGGAAGGCCTCGACCTCGGCCCGGATCTCCGGCGTGTCCAGCCCGCGCACCGTCATGGTGGTGCGGCGGCGCAGCACGTCGTCCGTGGTGTACGCCCACTCGTTGTCGGCCGCGTACGCGACCTGCGCCCAGACGTCCGGACCGTCCTCGTGGATCGGCCGGCCGAGCTCCGGGTTCTCGTCGATCATGCGGGCGATGTCGAAGGACAGGGTGCCGTAGTGGCTGGCCAGGTGCTTGGCCACCAGCGGCTCCATCCGCGAGCCCGGCTCGCGGTCGATCAGCAGGCGGTGCGCCACCGCGTTCGGCGCGCCGACGCCCGGCAGCGGGACGGTCGGGGCGATCGGGGACATGTCCTCGCCGAGGCTGGTGCCGGGCACGTGGGCCAGCTTCTCCAGCACGGTGCGGCCGATGTGCCGGTAGGTGGTCCACTTGCCGCCGGAGACCGACAGCATGCCGCCGCGGCCCTCGGTGACGACCGTCTCGCGCTTGGCGGCGGCGGTGTCGCCCGGGCCGCCCGGGAGCACCCGCAGGCCGGCGAAGGAGTAGGTGATCAGGTCGCGGTCGAGGTGCTCGTCGCGGATGGCGTGCGCGGCCTCGCCCATGATCTGGTCGATGTCCGCCTCGGTCGCCCGGACGTCCTTCGGGTCGCCGGTGTACTCCTCGTCGGTGGTGCCGAGCAGGACGTGGTCCTCCCACGGGATGGCGAAGGAGACGCGGTACTTGTCGATCGGGATGGTCAGCGCGGCGCGCCACGGCGCCCGGCGCTTGACGACCACGTGCGCGCCCTTGGAGAGGCGGATCGACGGCGCGGCGCCCGCGTCCTCCATCTTGCGCAGGTGGTCCACCCACGGGCCGGTGGCGTTCAGCACCAGGCGGGCGTCGATGCCGAACTCGCTGCCGTCCAGGCGGTCGCGCAGCTCGGCGCCGGTGACCCGGCCGCCGGTGAAGCGCAGCCCGGTGACCTCGGCGTGGTTGAGCACCACGGCGCCGGCGTCGACGGCGGCGCGCACCGTCATCACGGCGACGCGCGAGTCGTTCATCTGGTGGTCGCCGTAGACGGCCACCGAGCGCAGGCCCTCGGTGCGCAGCGCGGGCACCTGCTGGGCGGCGTGCGCGGCGGTGGAGACCCGGCCCATGCCGTCGCGGAAGGCGGACAGCGCCGAGTACAGGAAGACGCCGGCACCGAGCTTGGCGGCGCCGTGCGGGCCGCCCTTGTAGACCGGCACGAAGAAGGTCAGCGGGTTGACCAGGTGCGGGGCCACGTCGGTGGAGAGCGCGCGGCGCTCCTTGTGGTTCTCCGCGACCAGCTTGACCGCACCGGTCTGCAGGTAGCGCAGACCGCCGTGGACGAGCTTGGAGGAGGCGCTGGAGGTGGCACCGGCGAAGTCGCCGGCGTCGACCATGGCGACCTTCAGGCCGGCCTGGGACGCGGTCCAGGCGACGGCCGTGCCGAGGATGCCGCCCCCGATCACCAGCAGGTCGTAGGTGGCCTTGCCGAGCAGTTCGCGGGTCTCGGCGCGGGAGGCGGTGTGGCCGGCGGTGCGCTCGGCGCCCAGGGTCGGAATGGTTGCCATGGTGGTTGTGTACGGCGCGCGGGTCGGGCGGCGCCGTTACTCCTCTCGTGTGCGGTGCGGCCTCTGCGGGAGAGGCCGGTCGGCCCGGTGCGGCGGGCCGGTGAAACGCGGTGACACCCGCTGCCGGAACGGCGGGCGGCCGGTCGGGGC
>NZ_JBHVET010001135.1:0-1773 GCF_042802135.1 Kitasatospora sp. NPDC057512 | reverse complement strand
TGGGCTGCCTGCGCATCCACCTCTCTCACTCTCACATCCGGGATTCCCCATGCCTCGCAACTCCTCGACCCGCAACCTGCGGGCGGGCGCCCTGGCCACCGTCCTCGCCGCCGGCGCCCTGACCACCCTCGCCACGCCCCCGGCCGGCGCCGTGGTCGGCGACGCGGCCGCCGACGACACGTACGCCTACACGGCCCGCCTGGCGATCGGCGACAACCTGCGGGCCTGCACCGGCACGCTGGTCGACCGCAGCTGGGTGCTCACCGCGGCCTCCTGCTTCGCCGACGACCCGGCGCAGCCGCAGGCGCTGGCGGCCGGTGCGCCGAAGTGGAAGACCACCGCGACCATCGGCCGCACCGACCTGACCACCGGCGCCGGCAAGACCGCCGAGATCGCCGAGCTGGTGCCGCGCGCCGACCGCGACCTCGTCATGGCCCGTCTGGCCACGCCCGTGGACGGCATAGCCCCGCTGCGGGTCGCCACCGCCGCGCCCGCCGCCGGGCAGACGCTGCGGGTGCCCGCGTACGGACGCACCAAGGACGAGTGGGCGCCGCTGAAGCTCCACTCCGGCGCGTTCTCGCTGGACACGGTGAGCGCGACCGGCATCGGCACCACCGGTACGGCCGGCGCGGCGATCTGCAAGGGCGACACCGGCGCCCCCGTGGTCCGTACGACCAACGGCAAGGCCGAGCTGCTCGCGGTCGCCTCCCGCTCCTGGCAGGGCGGCTGCCTGGGCGTGCCCGCCACCGAGACCCGCACCGGCGCCTTCAACTCCCGCGTCGACGACCTCGCCGGCTGGGTGCAGCAGACCCGCGCCAAGGCCATCGGCTGGAAGACCCAGGCCCTGGTGCGCAGTGACGCCAACCTCTACGCCGCGACCCGCCTGTACGACGGTTCGTGGACCCCGTACCAGGACGTCCAGGCCGCGGCCGGGAACATCGGCGGTGTCCGCGCCGTCGCCTCGGCCGGTATCGACACCAACACGCACGTCGTGGCCCTCGGCGGCGACGGACACCTGCACCACGCCATCCGCGGCCTCGACGGCAGCTGGGGCCAGAAGTTCATCGACGTCAACGCCAACGTCGCCGACCTCGGCAACATCACCCAGGTCGCCGTCACCTCCACCGGAGCCGATCTGCACATCGTGGTCGTCGCGAACGGGATCCTCTTCCACACCGTCCGCTACGGCAACGGCCAGTGGAGCGGGTTCAAGGTGGTCACCGACAACACCGGGCCGCTCAGCGGCATCACCTCGATCTCCGCCGGCGGAACCGCCTCCGGGGACCTGCACATCGCCGCCGTGTCGGGCGGGAAGGTCTACCACACCCGGCGCAACGTCAGCGGCTCCTGGTCCCTCTGGGGATCGGTCTCCGACGTCGCCGGCGCCACCGGGCCGGTGACCTCCGTGGCCGTCACCCGCCAGAACAACGACCTCGACCTCGCCACCGTCGCGAGCGACGGCCAGTACCACACCCTGCGCTACGCCTCCGGCGACTGGTCGCGGATGAACTCCCTCGTCGACATCATCGGGAAGGTCACCGGCACCGGCATCAGCGCCGCCACCGTCGACACCGACGCCCAGTTCGCCGTCACCACCAGTGACAACAAGGTGATCCTGACCGCCCGTCACCTCGACGGCACCTGGGCCGACCCCGAGTACCTCGACCTCGCCGCGATCCCCGGCAACCACACCGGCACCGTGATCACCAGCTCCATCTGATCCACGGCCCGCCGGCGGGCGCCCTGGTGCGGGAACGGACCACCGTCCCGCAC
>NZ_JBHVET010001134.1:0-1778 GCF_042802135.1 Kitasatospora sp. NPDC057512 | reverse complement strand
GGTCGGGGCGGCCGGTCAGCTCTTGGCCGCCTTCTTCACCAGGACCACCACGGCGGCCGCGATGCCGACCACCACCAGCAGCTTGATCACGATCGAGAGCAGTGCGCCGACGACGCCGAAAACGAAGGCGACGATGTTCCAGGCCAGCACCAGGACCAGCACCGGGATGACGATGTTGCGCACCCAGGAGGGCAGCGACTTCCAGAGCTCAGCCATGTCGGTTCCTCTTCTCCCCTCGGGTCGGCCGCCGTCCGGTGCCGCATCCCGCTTGCTTTCGGTACTTCGATCGTACGGTGGCGCGAGTGCCGGAACGAGGCCCAACGGCCCGGAGAGAACCCCGAGATCCCCCCGATCCCGACCCCCCGGGTGACCCCCGAAATTCCTCCGGAGGGGGCACAACCCCCGGCCTCCCGGAACGTCCTACTAGTGCCGGGACCATGCCCTCCCGGCACCGTCGACCAGGGGGGAACCCGACCCATGCGGGCCGGCACAGCCATGTCCACAGCCGCTCTCGCGGCGCTCAGCCTCACCGTCGCGGCCCTCGCCGCGGTGCCCGCGACCGCCGCCCCGGCCACCGCCCCGGCGGCCGCCACCGCCACCGCTGCCGCCGACGTCACCGCACCGGCCGGGTTCGTCGGGATGGCCCCGAAGCGGATCCTGGACACCCGCGACTCCAACCAGGTCCCGGTGAGCCGCACCGCGCGGCCGCTCCAGGAGGGCCAGTACTTCTCCACCCCGATCGCGACCGGCTGCCACAGCCACCCCCCGCAGGAGTGCTACGGCGTCGTCCCGGCCGACGCCACGGCCGTGGTGGTCAACGTGACCGTGACCGACCCGACCGCCGACAGCTACGTGTCGATCAGCGGCACCCCCGGCGCGCCGGGCACCAAGCCCGCCACCTCCAGCATCAACTTCAGGGCCGGCCAGACCATCTCGAACCTGGTCACGGTCGCGACCGGCCCGGTCGACCGCTTCGTCCCGTGGCTCACCCTCTACAACAACGCGGGCACCGCCCACGTGGTGCTCGACGTGGTCGGCTACTACAACCCCACCGCGACCGACAAGTACGGCCCGCTCACCCCCACCCGCATCGCCGACAGCCGCAACGACGGCACCGCCGGCCGGCTCCGCGGCGACGAGGTGCGCTCGTACCTGGTCGCCCGCCCCGAGCTGGGGACCGCGGACGCCACCTCGGTGATCCTCAACGTCACCGCGACGGAGGGCACCTGGGACAGCTTCCTGACCGCGTACCCGACCGGGACGATCCGGCCCGTCAACGGCTCGAACGTCAACTTCCCGGCGGGCTCGACGGTTTCGAACCGCGTCGTGGTGCCGGTCGGACCGGACGGGAGGATCAACCTCTACAACCACGCCGGCTGGGTGCACGTCATCGTCGACGTCGTCGGCTCCTACGGACCGTCCGGAAAGGGCCTGTTCAGCGCGCTCAAGACCCCGGTGCGGGCCTTGGACTCCCGGAACGGCAACTCGGTGGCCACCGGGTCGACCGTGCAGGTCCAGGCCGTCCCCACCGACGACTCCGTGCCGAACGCCATGGGGGTCGAGACGAACATCACGGCCACCAACGTCCTCGCGGACGGCCACCTCACCGTCTTCCCCGGGCCCGGCCAGGCGCCGAACACCTCCACCCTCAACGTGAAGGCGGGGCGGGACAACTCCAACTCGGCGACCACCGCGGTGACCCCCGAGGGCGTGTTCTCCGTCTACAACCACGGGTTCGGGCTGGACCTCGTCGCCGATGTGAACGGCTACTACGTCAC
>NZ_JBHVET010001133.1:0-1781 GCF_042802135.1 Kitasatospora sp. NPDC057512 | reverse complement strand
GTGCGGACGGGGGCGGTCGGGTGGCGACGCGTCAGGCTCAGGCCTGCTTGGTCTCCCAGAAGATCTTGTCGACCTGGGCGATCAGGTCGAGCAGGGCCTGGCCGGTGGCCGGGTCCGTGGACGCCTTGGCGGCCGAGGCGGCCTTCAGGGTGTCGTTGATCAGCTGGTGCAGCTGCGGGTACTTCTCGAAGTGCGGGGCCTTGAAGTAGTCGCTCCACAGCACCGAGATGTGGTGCTTGACGGCCTCGGCGCGCTGCTCCTTGATGATGATGGCGCGGGCGCGGAAGTGCGGGTCCTCGTTGGCCTGGTACTTCTCCTGGGTGGCCTTGACCGACTCGGCCTCCAGCTTGGCCTGCGCGGGGTCGTAGACGCCGCAGGGCAGGTCGCAGTGGGCGTGGGCGGTGGCGCGCGGTGCAAACAGACGAGAGAACATGGGAGTCCTTCCTTAGATCGTCTTCCCGCGCCCGAGATTACCCTTCCGCCCTCCCGGTTTCGCGATCGGGCGGTGGGCCTAGGGCCAAAGACGGACCGGGAACCGGCGCAATCCGGACATCGGACGGATGACGGTCCGTACGGCAGACTGGGGGCGCGGGCGGGTGCGGGAGGAGGAGTCGTGGCGCGGAGCACGCGAGCGGAGGGCGCCGGGACGGGGGAGCGCGGCCCGGGCGGCGCGCTGCCGTTCGGGCTGGTCGACGTGGCGGGGCCGTCGATGGTCCCGACCCTGCGCGAGGGCGACCAGCTGCTGGTCCGCTACGGCGCGCCGATCCGGCCCGGTGCGGTGGTGCTCTTCCGGCACCCCTTCCAGCAGGACCTGCTGGTGGTGAAGCGGGCCGCCGAGCGCCGGGCCGGGGGCTGGTGGCTGCTCTCCGACAACCGCCCGGTGGACAGCGACAGCCGCAGCTACGGCGCCGTCCCGGACGAGCTGGTGCTCGGCCGGGCGCTGCTGCGGCTGCGCCCGAGCCCGGTCTGGCTGGCGCCGGGGCGCCGGCTGGAGCGGCTGCTGCTCACCCCGCGGCTGGCCCGGGTGCCGGGCCTGGCCCGCCGGCTCGGCGCCTGGGTCGAGGAGGTCTAGCGGGGTGCTAGGCCCGGGCCGCCGCCTCCGCCTCCTGGCGCTTGCGGGCCCGGTAGGCGGCCACGTTGGCGCGGGTCGCGCAGCGGTCCGAGCAGTAGCGGCGGGAGCGGTTGGTCGAGGTGTCCAGGTAGGCGTTGCGGCAGGGCGCGGCCTGGCAGATGCCGAGCCGGTCGGCGCCCAGTTCGGTCAGGTGGACGGCCAGGCCCATGCAGGCGACCGCGCTGAAGTGGGCGGTGGCGGTGGGGGAGTTGTCGGCCAGGTGCAGGTGCCAGCGCGGCCGCCCGGCGTCGTCCAGGTAGTCGTGCCCGGAGATCAGCGGGCTGACCGGGTACTCCATCAGCAGGCTGTTCAGTAGGTCGACGCCGCGGATCTCGTCCCCGCCGGCGGCGGCCTCGAAGACCCCGCGCAGCCGGGTCCGCACCGCCCGCAGCCGGGGCACGTCGGACTCGTCGGCGAGCGAGCGGGCCCGCGAGGAGTCGGAGAAGAGACCGCGCACCGCCTCCACGGAGGTCAGCGAGTCGGTGCCGCGCTCGGGCTCCTCGGTGTTCACCAGCCGAACGGCGAGATCGGCGTAGGCGGCGAGCTCCACAGGGGTCCTTCCAGGGGGGTCGGTAACGGGCTGAATGCCTCCAGCCTATTACCTGGACGGGGGCTCCAGCCTATTCGCCCGTTCCGGGAAGTGACGGCGCCCGGCAGGAGTGACCTGCCG
>NZ_JBHVET010001132.1:0-1783 GCF_042802135.1 Kitasatospora sp. NPDC057512 | reverse complement strand
GGCCTGGGACCGGCGACGGCGGTACCGACGACGGGGCGGACGGCCGCGGTCGGGGGAGGGCGGCCGTCCGGGTCACTTCGCGAGGAAGGCGAGCAGCGCGGTGTTGACCTCCTCGGCGTGGGTCCAGAGCAGGCCGTGCGGCGCGCCCTCGATCTCCACGTACTCGGCGGAGGGCAGCGCGCGGTGGAACGGCCGGGCCGTGTTCTCCACCGGCAGGATGCGGTCGCCGGTGCCGTGCAGGATCAGGGTGGGGACGTCGATGCGCGGGATGTCGGCGCGGAAGTCCGTGTACCAGGTGGTCGGGGCGGCCGAGGCGGCGAAGGAACCGCCGCTCGCCGCGACGTCCCAGCTGTTGCGGACGGCCTCCTCGCTGATCCGGCTGCCGAGGTTCTCGTCCAGGTTGTAGAAGTCCTGGTAGAAGGCGGTGTAGTAGGCGTACCGGTCGGCCTTCACGGCGGCGACGACGCCGTCGAAGAAGTCCTGCGTGGCGGCGCCGTCCGGGTTGTCGTCGGTCTTCAGCAGGAACGGCTCCAGGGAGGCCAGGAAGGCGACCTTGGCGATGCGGGCCGAACCGTAGGTGGACACGTACCGGGCGACCTCGCCGGTGCCCATCGAGAAGCCGACCAGCACGGCGTCCCGCAGGTCCAGGGTCTCCAGCACGGTGTTGAGGTCGGCGGCGAAGGTGTCGTAGTCGTAGCCGGTGGTCGGCTGCGAGGACTGGCCGAAGCCGCGCCGGTCGTACGTGATGACCCGGTAGCCGGCGTCCAGCAGCTCGGCGCTCTGCCGCTCCCAGGAGTGCCCGCTCAGCGGGAAGCCGTGGATCAGGACAACGGGCTGGCCGGTGCCGTGGTCCTCGTAGTAGAGGTCGATGGAGGCGGAGTTCTCCTGGCCAACGGTGATGAACGGCATGGTCTTTCCTGTCTCTCGGTCAGCGGGTGGCTGCGATGGGGCTCACGCTAGGGGCGGCGGTCGCCGGCCGGTTGCCTCGGAGAGCACCCGGTGTCGCCCGAGAGTGCTCCGGTGGCCCGGTGTCGCACCCGGGCCCAACTCCCGTCCCGGTGCACGGAAGGAACGCAGGCGGTGCGCCGTCGGAACAGGCCGGGGGCCCGCGCGTTCCTAGCCTGATCCCCGAACAACCCGGCCATTCCCAGGAGCACCATGAGCAGCCAGCCACACCTCCACCAACACGCGGCGGAGATCCAGGAGTTCGGCACCGTCACGCAACTGCCGATCGCGCTCGCCCACGACGTCCGGCAGTACTCGTGCCAGCGGCTCAACCGCGTCCTCGCGGACACCCAGTTCCTGTACTCGCTGTACAAGAAGTGCCACTGGGGCATGCGCGGGCCGACCGCCTACCAGCTGCACCTGCTCTTCGACAAGCACGCCAGGGAGCAGCTGGAGCTGGTCGACGCGCTCGCCGAACGGGTGCAGACGCTCGGCGGCGTCGCCGTGGGCGACCCCCGGCACGCCGCGCTGATCACCGGGGTGCCGCGCCCGCCGGACGGCGCGGAGGACGTGCACTCGATGCTCTCGCGCCTGCTCGACGCCCACGAGACCATCCTCGCCGACGTCCGCGACGCCGCCACCCGCACGGCGGGGCTCGGGGACGACGGCACCCAGGACCTCCTGGTCTCCCAGATCATCCGCACCGGCGAGACCCAGGTCTGGTTCCTCGCCGAGCACCTGGTCGTCACCCCCGAGACCGGGGCGTGACCGCGGGCCGGGACCGGTCGTCGGCGGGCCCGGCCCGCTCAGTGCCGGGACCGTTCGTCGGCGGGCCCGG
>NZ_JBHVET010001131.1:0-1789 GCF_042802135.1 Kitasatospora sp. NPDC057512 | reverse complement strand
CAGCCGACGAGCCGATCGCCGTCACCGGCATGGCCTGCCGGCTGCCCGGCGGGGTGCGCACGCCCGAGGACTTCTGGCGGCTGCTCACCGAGGGCGGCGACGGCATCGGGCCGTTCCCCGCCGACCGCGGCTGGGACCTCGGTGAGCAGAGCTCCACCGCCCAGGGCGGATTCCTCTACGACGCCGCCGAGTTCGACCCGGGCTTCTTCGGCATCGGCCCGCGCGAGGCCCTCGCCATGGACCCGCAGCAGCGGCTGCTGCTGGAGACCTCCTGGGAGGCCGTCGAGCGGGCCGGCATCGACCCGCTCACCCTGCGCGGCAGCCGGACCGGCGTGTTCGCCGGCGTGATGTACCACGACTACGCCGCCCGGCTGGACGAGGTGCCCGACGAGGTCGCCGCCTACCTGGGCAACGGCAGCGCGGGCAGCGTCGCCACCGGCCGGGTCTCGTACGCGATGGGCCTGGAGGGCCCGGCCGTCACCGTGGACACCGCCTGCTCCTCCTCGCTGGTGACGATCCACCTGGCGGTCCAGGAGCTGCGCCGCCGGGGCTGCGACCTGGCCCTGGCGGGCGGCGTCGCGGTGATGTCCACGCCCGGACTGTTCGTGGAGTTCACCCGGCAGAAGGGCCTGGCGGCGGACGGCCGGTGCAAGGCCTTCGCGGACGCGGCGGACGGCACCGGGTTCTCCGAGGGCGTCGGCATGCTGGTCCTGGAGCGGCTCTCCGACGCCCGCCGCAACGGGCACCCGGTGCTGGCGGTGCTGCGCGGCAGCGCCGTCAACCAGGACGGCGCCTCCAACGGGCTGACCGCGCCCAACGGCCCGGCGCAGGAGCGGGTGATCCGCCAGGCCCTGGCCGCCGCCGGTCTCACCGCCGCCGACGTGGACGCCGTCGAGGCGCACGGCACCGGCACCACCCTCGGCGACCCGATCGAGGCCCAGGCGCTGCTCGCCGCCTACGGCCAGGAGCGCGAACTCCCGCTGCTGCTGGGCTCGGTGAAGTCCAACATCGGCCACACCCAGAGCGCGGCCGGCGTGGCCGGGGTGATCAAGACGGTGCTGGCGCTGCGGCACGGCGTGCTGCCCCGGACCCTGCACGTGGACCGGCCGTCCTCGCACGTGGACTGGTCGGCGGGCGCGGTGGAGCTGCTGACCGAGGCCCGGGAGTGGCCGCAGACCGGCCGCCCGCGCCGGGCCGGCGTCTCCTCCTTCGGGATCAGCGGCACCAACGCCCACGTCATCGTCGAGCAGGCCCCCGAGGAGCAGGCCACCGAGCGGCCCGCCGAGGAGCAGGCCCCGTCGGCCGGCACCGGCGCCCCGTGGCTGCTGGCCGGCCGCACCGAGGCCGCCGTACGGGCCCAGGCCGGGCGCCTCGCCGAGCACCTGGAGGCGCACCCCGCGCTGGCGGCCGTCGACGTCGCCCACTCGTTGGCCACCGGCCGCTCCGCCTTCCCCCACCGCGCGGTGGTGGTCGGCGCCGACCGGGCGGCGCTCGCCGCCTACGCCGCCGGGCAGGACCCGGCCGCCGTGGTGGCCGGCACGGCGGACGTGACCGGGCGCACGGTCTTCGTCTTCCCCGGCCAGGGCTCCCAGTGGGTCGGGATGGCCGTCGAACTCCTCGACACCGAGCCGGTGTTCGCCCAGCGGATCACCGAATGCGCCGACGCGCTGGCCGAGTTCACCGACTGGAAGCTGATCGACGTCCTGCGCGGCGCCGAGGGCGCCCCCGGCTACGACCGCGTCGACGTCGTCCAGCCCGCCCTCTGGGCCGTCATGGTCTCCCTCGCCGC
>NZ_JBHVET010001130.1:0-1792 GCF_042802135.1 Kitasatospora sp. NPDC057512 | reverse complement strand
GTAGCGTACCGGCCGGGCGACCGGCACCGGTGGCCGGGCGGTCGGCCACCAGCGGTCGGGCGCCCGGCCGTCGGTGCTCTCGCGCCCGGACCGGGTCCTGGCGGGCGGTCGGGCGGTCAGGCGGTCAGGCGGTGCCGGCGCCGTCCACCGCGATGACCGCGCCGCTGACGAAGGCGGCGGCGTCGCTGGCGAGGAAGGCGACGGTCTGCGCGATGTCCCGGGGTTGGCCGATCCGGCCGAGCGGGCGGTCGGCGGCGTCGGTGTAGAAGGCGTCCGGGCTCTCGCCGAGTTGGCGGGCCTCCTCGGCGAGCATGCCGGTGTCGGTGTCGCCCGGGCAGACGCAGTTGACCCGGATGTTGTCCGGGCCGTGGTCGATGGCCATCGCCCGGGTCATGTTGACCACGGCGCCCTTGGAGGCGCAGTAGGAGACGGCCCGGCCGCCGCCCCTGATGCCCCAGCCGGAGCCGGTGTTGACGATGCTGCCGCCGCCGCTCGCGGCCATCAGCGGCACCACCAGCCCGCTGAGCAGCATGATCGAGCGGACGTTGACGGCCATCACCAGGTCCCAGTCCTCGTCGCTGATCTCGGTGACGGTGGAGCGGCGGATGATGCCCGCGTTGTTGAACAGCACGTCCACGCCGCCGTGTTGCTCGACGGCGGTGCGGACGGCCCGCTCGCAGTCGGCGCGCCGGGAGACGTCGCAGCGGACGAAGGTGCCGCCGATCTCCTTGGCGGCCTGTTCGCCGCGCTCGGCGTCGAGGTCCAGGAGGACGACGGCGGCGCCGAGTTCGGCGAGCAGGGCGGCGGTGGCCCGGCCGATGCCGGAGGCGGCGCCGGTGACGATCGCGCGCTTGCCGTGCAGGTCGATCATGGGGGAGCTCCTCTGGGGGTGGGGGTCAGGCGGAGAGGCGGTACACGGCGCCGGAGCGGCGGCCGGTGATCACCCGGACGTGGCCGGAGAAGGCGTCGTCCAGGTCGGGGTCGCCGGTGTCCAGCAGCAGCGGGCGGCCCGCCAGGGCGGCGAGCTTCGCCTCGGTGGCGAGCACCAGCAGCCGTTCCCGGCCCGCGGCGCGCAGCAGTTCGGGGGTGAGCTGCTGGTTTCCGCGGCCGAGCAGGAAGCCCTGGCCGCCGATCGGGGAGAGGGCGATGCAGGGGGTGGTGGGCAGGGCGCGCAGCTGGTCGGCCCGGGCGTCGCGGATCAGGAGGCGGGCGGCGGTGGCGAGGCCGTCGGCGTGGCCGGGGCCGAGGGCGCTCGCGGGGCCGAGCCGCAGCAGGTCGACGCCGGTGAGGCTGGCGCCCGGCGCGCCGAGCGCGGTGGCCACCGCGTAGGTGGTGCTGCCGGGCCCGAGGAGGAGCAGTCCGCCGGGGCCGACCCGTTCGGCGACCTCGGCGGCGAGGCCGGCCGGTGTTCCGGGGTCGGGCCCGGAGCTGCCGGTCTTGCGCTGCTGGACCCGGGCGGGCAGCACGGGGACGGTCAGTCGCCCGTACAGCCGGGCGGAGACCCGGCCGGCCCGCAGCGCGGCCTCGTCCCGGTCCACCACCTCGGCGGCCGTCAGCCGTACGCCGCGGCCGGCCGCCCAGGCCGCCGCGACCTCGGCGGCGGCCCGGGGGTGGACGGCGAACACGGCGGAGTGCATCTTCACCCCGGCGGGGATGCCGAGCACCGGCACCCGGGGCTCGGGTCCGAGCGCGTCCAGCACGTCGCGGGCGGTGCCGTCGCCGCCGCAGAACAGCAGCAGGTCGGCTCCGGCCGCGACCAGGGCGCGCACCGCCGCCCGGGTGTCGGCGGCGG
>NZ_JBHVET010001129.1:0-1796 GCF_042802135.1 Kitasatospora sp. NPDC057512 | reverse complement strand
GAGCAGCGCCCGCCCCGGACCTCAACCCCCGGACCTCAGGCGCGGCAGGTCCCGGTCGACCAGTCGACGGTCGCGGCGGCCTGCGAGTACTTCCACTCGGGGCCGAGCAGGTCGCGGTCGAGCTGGGCGGCCGCGTCGCGGTTCTCGACGATGTAGCCGAAGTCCTGCAGCCAGGCCGGGTACAGGTTCTTCGAGCCGATGTAGAAGGCCGAGTCGTCGACCGCGACCAGCTTGTGGTGCAGCGCGTACGGGTGCCCGTCGGCCCACGTGGCGGTGGGGGCCGCCCGGAAGGAGGCGAGCTGGAGGTTGCCGCAGAGGGCCGCGTCGGCCTTGCTCCGATCACCGGTGAGCGCGGTGAGCCGGGCCTTCAGGACGTCGCTGATCTCGGCGAGGGACTTCATCTGCGAGTAGCCCCCGCTGCCCACGGTGCCCCGGTTGGCCGGGTCGCTGACCACGATCCGCACCTTGACCCCGGCGGCCAGCTTGGCGGCCAGCGTGTCGTAGAGACGGGCGTCGTGGTGCGAGATCGGCGGGCAGGTGCCGTTCAGGTCCTGCTGGGAGATCTCGATGTGCCGCTGGGCGCTGCCGACCAGGGCGCGCAGGGCGTTCTCCTCGGGGTTGACGGTCTCGTAGTCGCGGTCGGCGTTGGTGTTGTCGTGCAGGGTCAGCGGGCCGCACTTGGCGTCCGCCGCCCCGGGGACGGGACCGGGCCGGTACCCGGAGGAGGGGTCCGCGTCCTTGATGCCGACGCCGAGGCCGCCGACGGCTATCACCGGGACGTTCCCGGCGGCGGGGGCGGGCGGGTTGAGCTCGCGTTCGATCGACGGGCGGCAGGCGCCGCCGTCCGAGGAGGCGAACCACGCGTTGTCGAGGAGGCCGGTCCGGCCGCAGGTCCACTCCCAGAGGGTGTCCAGGTAGCGGCCGGCGGAGGTGGCGGCGGGGCCGGTGAGCGCGAGGTCGACGTCCGAGACGGGGTGCGAGGTGTCGAGGTAGTCCTTGCTCCAGCCGTTGATGCCACCGGTGAGGACGGTGCGTCCGTCGACGACCAGGAGCTTGGAGTGGTTCCAGGAGAAGGCGGTGCGCGAGGCGGTCATCGAGGCGATGTTGAGGCTGACCGACGAGGCGGCCGGTCCGAGCTTCGCGACCAGGTCGTCCCGGTACCGCGACGGCAGCACGTTGGCGTTGTACAGCGGGGCCGCGCCGACCAGGATGCGCACCACCGGGCGGTGCCCGGCGGCGACCGAGGCCTTGAGTCCGGCGACCAGGGCGTCCTCGAACCCGCCGTCGGGGAACGGCGCGAGGCTGGAGACGTCGACGGTCCGGGTGGCGGCGGAGACGTCGGCGGTCATCTTCGCGAGCAGCGCGCGGGTGCCGGGCCGGTCGGCGCAGGTGGCGTCGCCCCAGCAGCCGGGCGTCTGGAACAGCCAGTTCGCGGGGCCGCCGGCCTGGTCGGCGCCGGCCAGGGCGTTGCCGTCGGTGCGCTGCCAGACGGTGCCCTCCAGGCCGGGCGACACCTGGCGCAGCACCTGCTCGACGGCGTCGAGGTGGGCGGTGCCCGCGCCCTGCGCGGGGGCGGGGGCGGCGTGGGACGGCGCGGCCGACAGGACGGTGATCAGGGTGCTGGCCGCGACGGCGGCGAGGGCGCCGCGCAGGGCGCGGCGGGGTCGGCGGGAGCCGGGTCGGTACACGTGAGGATCCTTCAGAACGTGGCAGGCGTCGTGCTGTTCGCCTACGAGACACCCAGAGACTACCTGCTGGTAACACTCCGTCAAACTTGCGCATGACAAAAGCGCGCG
>NZ_JBHVET010001128.1:0-1800 GCF_042802135.1 Kitasatospora sp. NPDC057512 | reverse complement strand
GCCGCCACCCGTGTGACGACGGCGCCCTCGGCGCGGTGCGGGCGGGTCAGTCCTGCGGGACGACGACCGGGGCGACCATCAGCTGCGTGCGGCGCGGGTTGGCCGTGGCGGCCGGCAGCTCGGTGCCGTAGGTCAGGACGTCCTCGGGCTTGCGGGCACCCGGGATCGTGCTGAAGTCCTCGACCGAGGCCAGCGTCGTCCGGCGCGGGTTCGCCGTGGGGCGGCAGGACAGCGTGGACTTGGTGGCGTTCTTCGCCTGGGACATCGAGAGCACCTCGTGGTCATGGCCTGGCCGACCGCGGCGGGTCGGCACCGGCCTGATGGATTCCGATTGATTCGGAGGGGTTCTGGGCAGGCTGATCGGGGCCGTGCTCCGGAGACAGCCAGGTTACGAGATCTCATTCCATAGAGACCGTGACCAAAGCTACACATTAGACTGTGATTTTGCTCACAAATTGACGAGCAAAATGCAGATATCCGACATATCGCCGCTCCGGGACTTTCCGACATTCCACCCGATAAGGGGCATTCCGGAAGGTCTGTGACTCTTCCCGATCCCGGGTCCGCTTGGCATGTATCCGGCGAGTGTCCGAAAAAGGCGGTATTCCGGTCCTGTTACCGCACAGTCCGTGAGATCGCACAAGCGGTCGGTAGCGCCGGACGCCCGGTACCTGCGGCCCTTGTTGGGATTCCCCGGCTGTGCTGGAATGCGACGGACCGTGGGTAGGGAGTGGTCCACCCCGGTGCCCGCTCTCCCGGACCGGCCGGGGGGCGGATGGAAACTCGACACCGTCCAGGCCGTGGCGACGCGGCGGGACGCCCGGTCCAGAGGTTGCGACGCCAGTGCAGGGACGTTTCAAAAGGGGTAGCGGCGCCGCGGGGAACCCGGAGTCGCGCGAGCCTGTGGCAGCCCCCCAACAGGCGGCGGCCCCCGGCGGCCCGGCCGAGCCGGTGACACCCGAGGCCCTCGGGCGGCCGGAGGAGGACGGGCAGGAGCGGAAGTCCGCCCGGGACAAACTCCGGACCTCGCTGACCAGGCGCCGCGCCACCGGTCTGAACCGGCTCGCGATGCGCAACTGGCGCATCCGCACCCGTCTGATCGCGCTGCTCGCCCTCCCCGTGCTGGTCTCGCTGGTCCTCGGTGGCCTGCGCATCCAGAGCTCGATGGAGAACTCGCAGCAACTCGCCCAGATGGCCAACCTGTCCGACCTGGCCAAGAAGGCGACCAACCTCGCGGACGCGCTGCAGACCGAGCGCGACATCAGCGCCGGCCCGATCACCCACGACCCGACCGCCCCGCTGGACGACGACATCGTCGCGGCCCGCAAGTCCACCGACGACCTGAGCCGCACCTTCACCACGTCCTCCGACCGGTTCGAGAACCTCGAACTGTCCGGCGGCAAGGCGCTGTTGCTCCAGATCCGCAAGGACCTGAACTCGATCGCGGACACCCGCAGCCTGCCGTACCAGAACAACCAGAACATCCAGTCGACGATCACCGCCTACGACGTGATCATCCGAGACCTGCTGTCCATCACCCAGGACATCGCGCTCGCGTCGAACAACAAGGACCTGGTCGTCTCCACCCGCGCGCTCCAGCAGTTCTCGCTGGCGAAGAACGCGACCTCGCAGCAGCGGGCCCTGATCAGCGCCGCGCTCGCCAACCCGAAGACCCCCGACCTCAGCCCCAGCGACGAGTCCTTCGGTATCCGTCTGCGCAGCTCGTACGACAACGCGATCGCGAGCTTCAACAACATCTACACCGCGCACGACCTGGACAACCTGCGCAGCCAGCTGAGC
>NZ_JBHVET010001127.1:0-1807 GCF_042802135.1 Kitasatospora sp. NPDC057512 | reverse complement strand
GGCCCGGGCCGCTGAGCGGTCCGGGCCTTCGTGAAGGCGGAGGATACGAGATTCGAACTCGTGAGGGGTTGCCCCCAACACGCTTTCCAAGCGTGCGCCCTAGGCCTCTAGGCGAATCCTCCGTGGGAGAGCTTAGTACATGTTTCGGGGTGGTCGCGACCACCTGTCCCGCAGGCGGGAGGGTGGGGGTGGCCTGTGGATCGTTGGGGCGGGGATCCGGTACTGTGGGGGTCAGCCCCTCGTGTGGCGTCATCTCTCTGAACCCCCCCAGGGCCGGAAGGCAGCAAGGGTAAGAGGGCTCTGGCGGGTGCGCGAGGGGTCTTTGCGTTCCCGGGGCCCGGTCGGGGCCGGTCGGCGGGGTGAGGGGCGACGCGTTTGTCGGTCCGTCCCGATATCGTCGGGGGTGTGTCCCTAGCCCTGTACCGCCGCTACCGCCCCGAGACCTTCGCGGAGGTCATCGGGCAGGAGCACGTGACCGCTCCGCTCCAGCAGGCCCTGCGCAACAACAGGGTCAACCACGCGTACCTGTTCAGCGGGCCGCGCGGCTGTGGCAAGACGACGAGCGCGCGCATCCTGGCCCGTTGCCTCAACTGTGAACAGGGGCCGACGCCGACGCCCTGCGGGGAGTGCCAGTCCTGTCGGGACCTCGCGACCGGCGGGCCCGGGTCGATCGACGTGATCGAGATCGACGCCGCCTCGCACGGTGGTGTGGACGACGCGCGCGAGCTGCGCGAGCGGGCGTTCTTCGCACCGGTGCACAGCCGGTACAAGATCTTCATCCTGGACGAGGCGCACATGGTGACCTCGGCCGGCTTCAACGCGCTGCTGAAGGTGGTCGAGGAGCCGCCGGAGCACCTCAAGTTCATCTTCGCGACCACTGAGCCGGAGAAGGTGATCGGGACGATCCGGTCCCGGACGCACCACTATCCGTTCCGGCTGGTCCCGCCCGGCACGCTGCGCGACTACCTGGCGGAGGTGTGCGGCCGGGAGGGGATCCAGGTCGAGGACACCGTGTTCCCGCTGGTGGTGCGGGCGGGGGCCGGGTCGGTGCGTGACTCGATGTCGGTCATGGACCAGCTGCTGGCCGGGGCCGGCGAGGGCGGCGTGACGTACCAGATGGCCACGGCGCTGCTCGGGTACACCGACTCCGCGCTGCTGGACGAGGTGGTGGACGCCTTCGCCGCGCACGACGGGGCGACGGTGTTCCAGGTGATCGACCGGGTGGTCGAGGGCGGGCACGACCCGCGCCGCTTCGTCACCGACCTGCTGGAGCGGCTGCGCGACCTGGTGATCCTGGCCACCGTGCCGGACGCGGGGGAGAAGGGTCTGATCGATGCCCCGGCCGACCGGGTCGCGGTGATGCAGGCGCAGGCGGACGCGTTCGGCGCGGCCGAGCTGAGCCGGGCCGCCGACCTCGTCAACACCGGGCTGACCGAGATGCGCGGCAACGCGGCGCCCCGGCTGCAGCTGGAGCTGATCTGTGCCCGGGTGATGCTGCCGGGCGCGTACAGCGACGAGCTGTCGTTGCAGGCACGGATGGACAAGCTGGAGCGACGGGCGTCCGCGGGCGGGTTCGCCGCGCCGATGGCGGTCCCCGGGGGCATGCCGATGGCGGCTCCGATGGCGACGCCTCCCACGGCGGTCGCGCCGGTGGCCGAGGTGCCGGTGGCGCCCGCGCCGGTCCAGCCCGCCGCCGTACCGGCCGCGCAGGCCCCCCAGCCCGTGCAGGCCCCGCCGCCCGCCGCCGCGCCCGCCGGGCCGGCGCCGGGTGCCTGGCCGATCCCGCGGAGCTTCCCGCCCGCCGGCC
>NZ_JBHVET010001126.1:0-1818 GCF_042802135.1 Kitasatospora sp. NPDC057512 | reverse complement strand
AGGCCCTGCCGCGTTCCCGGGTGCCGCTGCGTCCCCGGGATGACGGCCTCACTCGGCCGGGTGAACCGGATGTCCCTCGGATGTCGCTTCGCCGGGGGCGTTCCTACGATCTGATCAATCGTGTGAAACCTTCGGAGGCGGCCATGGCCGACAGGCGCGGAATCGCAGCTCTCGGCGGCATCTCGCTGGCCCTCGCCGTGCTGGCCCCGCTGGCCGGCTGCACGGCCGGCGACGAGGAGCCGGTCGGACCGCACCGGATCGACGCGGCCCCGCTGGTCCACCTCTCGGCGGACGCCAAGGCCGACCCCTCCCAGCCGGTCACCGTGACGGCCGTCCGGGACAGCCGGCTCACCGACGTCACCGTGGTCGGCCCGGACGGCCGGGTGGTCGCCGGGAAACTGGCCGAGGACCAGCGCAGCTGGCAGACCACCGGCCGGCTGAAGGCCGCCACCGCGTACACGGTGCGGATCTCCGCCGACGACGGCAAGGGCGGCCGCGGCGACACCACCGCGAGCTTCAGCACCCTCGCCGCCGAGCGCCTGCTCACCGCCAAGCTCGGCCCGGACTCCTCCGGCAGCGGCGTCTACGGGGTGGGCCAGCCGCTCACCGTGGAGCTCTCCGAGGCGGTGAAGGACCCGCAGGCCCGCCAGGAGGTCGAGCGCGCCCTGACCGTCGGCTCCCAGCCCGCCGTCACCGGCGCCTGGTACTGGGTGGACGACAAGAACCTGCACTTCCGGCCGGAGGAGTACTGGCCGGCCGGGACGGCCGTCTCGCTGGCCTTCGACGGCACCGGCAGCCGGATCGCGGACGGCCTGTACGGCGGTGACCGCAGCTCGCTGAAGCTGCGGATCGGCGAGCGGGTGGAGTCGGTGATCGACGCGGCCGCCCACGAGCTCACCCTGAAGCGTGACGGCGAGGCGCTGCGGACCATCCCGGTCACCACCGGCAAGCCCGGCTTCGACACCCGCAACGGCGTCAAGGTGGTGCTCGGCCAGGAGCGGTCGGTCCGGATGAACGGCGAGACGATCGGGATAGCGCCGGGCAGCACGGAGTCCTACGACCTCGACGTGCTGTGGGCCACCCGGGTGACCTGGAGCGGCGAGTACGTCCACGCGGCGCCCTGGTCGGTCGGCTCGCAGGGCGTCGAGAACGTCAGCCACGGCTGTACCGGCATGAGCACCGGCAACGCCGAGTGGTTCTACCAGCACACCCGGGTGGGGGACCTGGTGACGGTGGTGAACAGCCGCGGCGGCCGGATGGAGCCCTTCGGCAACGGCTTCGGGGACTGGAACATCGCCTGGACGGACTGGATCAAGCACAGCGCCTCCGGACAGCCCGTCAGCACCACCGCACCGGCCTCCCAGGCCCCCGCGGCGGGGATGGTCCGCCCCGAGCTCTGAGCGCCCCCCTGAGGCCCCCTCCGGGGGAGTTCAGCCCTGCGGGTAGGCCAGCCGCAGGGCGGTGTCCACGGCGGCCAGGGCCTCCGCGCGGGAGACGCCCAGGCGGCTCGCCCGGGCGGCGTACTCGGCGGCGGCCTCGGCGGCCAGCCGGTGCGCGGCGTCCCCGGTGGCGGCGATCAGCGTGCCGCGCCGGCCGTGGGTCTCCACCACGCCGTCCGCCTCCAGCTCGCGGTAGGCCCGGGCGACGGTGCCGGCCGCCAGCCCCAGCTCCTCGGCCAGGGCGCGGACGGTGGGCAGCCGCAGCCCGGTCGGCAGCTCGCCGGAGCGGGCCCGCTCGGCGATCTGGGCGCGGATCTGCTCGTACGGGGGAGTGGCCGAGGCGGGGTCGACGGACAGCTGCACGGGGGCTCCTGAGGGC
>NZ_JBHVET010001125.1:0-1820 GCF_042802135.1 Kitasatospora sp. NPDC057512 | reverse complement strand
CGACTGCCCACTGTGCTGCGCCGGGCGGTTGGTGGGTCGGAGTGGGAAGTCGGCGGGCCGGCTCCGCCGGCTTCCCACTCCGGGGTGGGGCGGGGGTCAGGAGCGGTGGTACTGGATGGGGGTGGTGACCTCGCCGCCGAGGGTGGTGGCGGCGTGGCGGGCCCAGTAGGGGTCGCGCAGCAGTTCGCGGCCGAGCAGGACGGCGTCGGCACGGCCTTCGGTGAGGACGGCCTGGGCCTGGGCGGGGTCGGTGATCAGGCCGACGGCGGCCACCGGCAGGTCGGTCTCGCGGCGTACGGCCTCGGCGAAGGGCACCTGGAAGCCGGGCGCGGCCTCGATCCGGGCGTCGGGGACGAGGCCGCCGGTGGAGACGTCGAGCAGGTCGACGCCGTGGGCCCGGAGCTCCTTGGCGAGGCGGACGGTGTCCTGGGAGGTCCAGCCCTCGCGGCCGTCCTCCGGGTTCTCGGTGAGCCAGTCGGTCGCGGAGACGCGGAAGAAGACCGGCAGGTCCTCGGGCCACACCGAGCGGACGGCGTCGACGACCTCCAGCGCGAAGCGGATGCGGCCCTCGAAGGAGCCGCCGTAGCCGTCGGTGCGCCGGTTGGTGTGGGGGGAGAGGAACTGGTGCACCAGGTAGCCGTGGGCGCCGTGGACCTCGGCAACCTGGAAGCCGGCGTCGAGCGCGCGCCGGGCGGCGTCGGCGAACTGCCGCACGACCTCGCTGATCTGCTCCTCGGTGAGCTCGTCCGGCGTGGTGTGGGCGGGGGAGAAGGCCTCGGCGCCGGGGCCGACCGGGGTCCAGCCGTGCTCCTCGCCCGGGGCGACGGGGCGTCCGCGGTCGACCCAGGTGCGCTCGGTGGAGGCCTTGCGGCCGGCGTGGGCGAGCTGGATGGCCGGGACGGTGCCCTGGCTCTTCAGGAACGCGGTGATCCGGCGGAAGGCCGCGGCCTGCTCGTCGTTCCAGATGCCGAGGTCGTACGGGCTGATGCGTCCCTCGGGGCTGACCGCGGTGGCCTCCGTGATGATCAGCCCGGTGCCGCCGGCGGCGCGGGCCGCGAGGTGGGTGAAGTGCCAGTCGGTCGGGACGCCGGCCGCGGTGCCGTCCGGGGCCGCGCTGTACTGGCACATCGCCGGCATCCAGATCCGGTTGGGGACGGTCAGGGACCGCAGGGTGAGCGGGGCGAAGAGAGAGGTGCTCATGTCGGACTCCCGGTGGGGTCGGCTGACGCCAGGACGCAGGGTGAAGCGAGGACGCAGGACAAAGCAAGGGCGAGCATGCAACTTTTGCAGCTGCATTTACATTCGTAAACAATAGTTGCGTGCGCACGGACTCGCAAGGGTTTCCCGTCGGCGTGCCCTCCCGACGCCCTCCCACCTGCGACAATCGCTTCCATGATCGAATCCGCAGCCACCAGCATCCCGGAAACGCCCCTCACCGTCGCCGCCGCCGCGATCATCCGGGACGGCCGGCTCCTGGTCGTCAGCAAGCAGGCCGCCCCCGAGGTCTTCTACCTCCCCGGAGGCAAGCCCGACCCCGGCGAGGACGCCCTCCAGGCGCTGGCCCGCGAACTCGGCGAGGAACTCGGCGCGGCCCCGGTCGACCCCCGCCACCTCACCGACATCCGCGCCACCGCCGCCCTCGAAGGCGTGCCCATGCTGATGACCGTCTTCACCGCCACCCTGGACCGCGAGCCCGTCCCCGCCGCCGAACTCGCCGACCTGCGCTGGACCGACGGCCGCGACGACACCCTGCGCCTGGCCCCCGCCGTCCGCGACCACCTCCTGCCCCTGCTGCGCGAACGCGGCGACCTGGTCTGACC
>NZ_JBHVET010001124.1:0-1821 GCF_042802135.1 Kitasatospora sp. NPDC057512 | reverse complement strand
GTTCCTCCCCGGGCCCTCCGACCGTGCCGTGCCCCGTGATCAGCCGATCAGGTGCGAGACACCCGCGTCGCCCGTGGACTGGGTGTTCTGGCCGACGTTGCAGATCTGCTTCGGCTGGTTGTTCAGGACCGGGACCTCGATCGGAACCGCGATGCCGATGACGCCGACGGCGATGTTGTGGATCTCCGGCAGGCAGATGTTCGGGTTGTCCAGAACGTGGCTGTTCGGGCTGCCGTTGCCGGCGGTGCCGGTGTGGTTGGTGCCGCCGTTGCCCTGGACGGAGGTGGCGGCGCCGTCCGAGTCGACGATGGCGGAGGCCGAGCCGGCGGACATCGCGAGGGCGGCGGCGGCCAGGCCGGCGGCGGCGAGGGACTTCTTGATCATTTCGGGTTTTCCTCTCGGGGTGAATCGGGGGGCGATTCGAAGGTGGAACAGCGGGTGGTGCAGGGAGAACAGGGCGGCGACCGATCAGCCGATCAGGTGGGACACGCCGCCGTCGCCCTGGCTCTGGGTGCCCTGGCCGACGGTGCAGTACTGCCGACCACCGTTGTTGGCGATCGGGACCTCGACCGGGACGGCCACACCGAGCACGCCGACGGCGATGTTGTGGATCTCCGGCAGGCAGATGTTCGGGTTGTCCAGGAAGTGGAAGTTCGGGCTGTTGTTCCCGACCGTGCCCGTGAAGTTGGTGCCGCCGTTGCCCTCGATCGAGGCGGCGGCGCCGTCCGCGTCACCGATGGCCGAGGCCGGGCCGGCGGCACCGGCCAGCGCGGCGACGGCCAGGCCGGCGGCGGCGAAGGACTTCTGGATCATGGGAGATCCCTCTCTGAAATGCTCTTTGGATTCCTTGCGTACGGCGCTGAGAACGCTCAGACCCGGTCGGCAGTCACTGACGTTCAGATCAAAGAATGACGGCACGGAAGGTTACGGGGATTCTTGAAAAGAGTCCCGGAGGCGCGACGGTCAACGGAATCCGGTCGGATTATTAAGCCGAACCGGTTAACGGCCGCAATCCGCGCTCCCGGTCACTCGTTGAGCAGAACGCTTTCCGGCTGCGCCCCCGCAGCCCCTCCCAGTGATCCCCAGTACGGACAGCAGAACGGTGAAAAGCATGAAGTTCTCCAAGCGGGCCGGCGTGATGCTGCTGGCGGTCGGTGCCGGTGTGCTCGCCTCCCAGGGGGCGGCCTCCGCCGCCGCCCCGATCGGCCCCGACCAGGTGGGCGCCCTGGAGGACTCGCTGGCCACCCAGCAGGTCCCCGCGGACATCCCGCTCGCCCCACTGGGCAGCCGCCTCACGGCCGGCATCCCGACCTCGCTGCTCATGCCGCCGGTGCCGGGCCGGACCACCAGCTCCGACGGGGCGCTGCTCCCGGAGCAGATCCTCCCCCAGCTGACCACCGGCAGGGTGGGCCCGAGCGCCAAGGCCGAGCTGCCGCTCCCGCTGGTCGACCAGGGCGCCGACCTCGGCAAGGTGCTGCTGGACGCCCCGGCCGCGCCGCTGCACGCCAAGACCCCCGGGCTCACCCTCGGGCAGCCGCTCGCGCTCGCCCGGGACGGCGCCGGCCAGCTCGCCGACGGCCGGCTGAAGGTGGACGAGATCGACCCGCGGCTGGTCTCCGGCGCGGTGCAGGTGGTTCCCGGGGCCAAGGCCAGCCTTGGCGGCGAGGACAGCCGGATCTCCCTGACCGACACGGCGGGCGCCCTGGCCGGGACGACCGCCACGACCGCCACCACCGTGGTGGGGCAGACCGGCCTGACCGACCTCACGCGGCTCTGACCCGGGCGCCGCACCCGGTACGGGAGCCCGGCACCCCCGCCGTG
>NZ_JBHVET010001123.1:0-1822 GCF_042802135.1 Kitasatospora sp. NPDC057512 | reverse complement strand
GCCCGGGTGGCGGTGGTGGGCGGCTCGGCCCTCTCCCCCACTGCTGACGGCGCGCCCAACGCCGATGTGACGATCGTGCTGGGCGAGGACTACGGGGAGTAGGCGCGGTAGCGGTGGGTGACAGGCTCAGGGGTAAACCGGGCTGAGCACTTCAAGTGTGCGCCGGACATCCACCCGGGAGAGTGTCCTAAGCGGGCGTCACCCGGTTAGACGGGCGTGGACACCAGAACACCTCGGCGCCCCCTGTTCGGCGACGGCAGCACCGGGATAGACGCGGGCCCCGGCCTCAACACCGTCAAGGTGGAGTCGGACCCTTCGCGGCTCAGCAGCACCCAGGCGAGCTTCCGGCTCCGGCTCGGCGGCCCGGTGGCGCCGCTGATCGAGGCCCCGGCCGGACTGCTGTCCACCGGTGCCGCATTCGGCGACCCGTACGCCAACCAGGGCCTGATCCGCCGTCCGCTGGTCACCCCGCAGGTCGTCGTGCCCGCCTCCGCCGTCCCGGCGCTGGCCGGGGCCGGGGCCGGCGGCGCACCGCGCCGCAAGGGCCGGGTCACCGCCGTCACCTGGACCGGCCAGGCGCCCCCCGGAGACCTCGCGGCCACCCGGCTGCTGGAGGCCGTGCGCCCCGGCGGCACCCCGGCCGGCGGCGTCCGCCTGATCGAGGCGGACACCCAGACGCTCCCCTCCCTCGTGGGCGTCCGCACCCTCCCGCGCCAGCCCCGCGAGGGCGCCGGCACCGCCACCGACGCGGGCGTCGGCCCGGTCGGCGAGCCGCACGGCTGGACCCCGAGCGGCGAACTGCCCGAGGTCTCCGCCGTCGACGCCGCGGGCAGGCAGCCCTGGTACCCGGGCCGCCGGGTCGACCTCGGCCTGGTGCTGCTGCCGCTGCGCGCCGTCCTCGGCTCGCTCTCCGTCTACGCCGGGTTCAGCAAGCTCTGCGACCCGGTGTACTTCGACGGCGGCGAGCGCGGCTCGATGATGCGCTGGCTCTCCTCGCTGCACCCCTGGAAGGTCGCCGAACCGCTGCTGGCCTTCGCCATGGCGCACCCGGTGGGCGCCGGCCTGGTGGTCTCGTTCACCCAGATCGTGGTCGGCGTGCTGACCGTCCTCGGCCTCTGGCAGCGGCTCGCCGCCGGCGCCGCGATGGCGCTCTCCGCCGCGCTGCTGTTCACCGTCAGCTGGCGGGCCGTCCCGGTCTACGACACCCCGGACCTGATCTTCCTCGCGGCGTGGAGCCCGCTGCTGATCGCCGGGGCGCCGTTCGCCTCGCTGGACGGGCGGCTCAGCCTGGAGGCCTGGCGCCGGTACGGCGCGGACGCGCCCGGGGCGCTGCGCCGCCGGGTGCTGCGCCGCGGCACCGTGGTCACCACGGTCGTCGTCGGCCTGACCCTGCTGCTCGGCTCGATGCTCGGCGCCGCCGTCCGTACCGGCGCCCGGGCGCACCAGGCGCCGGACCGTCCGGCCACCGACTACGGCACCCCGGTCTGGCCGTCCGGCAGCCCGTCCGGCCCCCCCGGCGGCAAGGGCACGTCCACCACGCCCCAACCCGCCGCCCCGCATCCGGCCACCCCGACGCCGAGCGCGACCACCCCGGCCGCCACGCCGTCCACCAAGCCGGCCACCCCGACGCCGAGCGGCAAGGCGCACCCGGGCAAGCCGGAGGCCGGGTCGGGCTCCTCCCCGGCCGCGCCCCCGTCCGGCGGCTCGGGGAGCACCGCCCCCGCCTCGCGCGGCACCCCGGGCGCCGGCGGCCCGGGGCCGGCGGCCAAGTCCAGCCCGAGCTCCGGCGGGCTGCTCGGCGGGGTGCTGGGCCTGTCTCTTA
>NZ_JBHVET010001122.1:0-1823 GCF_042802135.1 Kitasatospora sp. NPDC057512 | reverse complement strand
CTCCGATCCCGGGTACCCGTCCGGTCAGCCGGGGACGGCCGCGCCCCGCTTCCCACTCGCGGCCGGTGTCCGGGCCGCCGCCCCCGGCACCCCGCGCCAGGCGCGGGCGGCCAGCAGGCCAGAGGCCAGGGCGACGGCGCCGAGGGCGACGGAGGCCGCGGTGAGGCCCAGGGTGGCGCCGAGCCAGCCGGCCAGGGGGTAGGTGAGCAGCCAGCAGCCGTGGGAGAGGGAGAACTGGGCGGAGAAGACGGCGGGGAGGTCCTCGGCGGCCACCGAGTCGCGCAGGACGCGGCCGGTGGGGGTGAGGATCAGCGAGCCGGCCGCGCCGAGGACGGCCCAGACGGCGAGCAGGACGGGCCAGCGCCAGGCACCCGGCCCGGCGGCGGTGAGCACGGCGAGCAGGGCGAAGAGTCCGACGATGCCGAAGGCCGCCGGGAGCATGACGACCCGGTCCGGCACCCGGTCCAGGACCCGGGGCAGCAGCAGCGCCACGGCCATCGACCCGGCCCCGTAGGCGCCGAGCGCGATCGGGACGTCGGTGGCGGGGCGGCCGAGCTGGCCGCGGACGTAGACGACGGTGTTGACGATCACCATGGCGCTAGCGGCGGCCGCCGCGAGGTCCAGGGCGAGCATCGCCCGCAGCCGGGGCACGGCGAGGAACAGCCGGGTACCGCGGACGGACCTGGCGAGGACACCCTCGTCGGCCCCTTCCGACCGGGCCGCTTCCGGCCGGATCCGCTTGGGCAGGACGGCGGAGAGCACCAGCGCGGCGGAGGCGAGGAACCCGGCGGTGGTGCCCCAGAACAGCCAGTTGTAGCTGATCAGCGCGAGCAGGGCGCCCGCCAGCACCGGGCTGACCAGGCTCTCGCTGTCGTAGGCGAGCCGGGACAGCGACAGGGCGCGGGTGTACTCGCGCTCCTCGGGCAGCACCTCGGGGATCACCGACTGGAAGGCCGGGGTGAAGGCCGCCGAGGCGGACTGGAGGACGAAGATCAGGACGTAGACCTGCCACACCTCGGTGACGAAGGGCAGGGTGAGGGCGACGGCGGCCCGGGTGAGGTCGGAGGCGGCCATCAGCCGCCGGCGCGGGATGCGGTGGGCCAGCGCTGTGACCACCGGGGCGATGCCGACGTACGCGAGCATCTTGATCGCCAGCGCGGTGCCGAGCACCGATCCGGCGCCCGCCCCGGCGAGGTCGTACGCGAGGAGGCCGAGCGCCACGGTGGCGAGGCCGGTGCCCACCAGGGCGACGATCTGGGCGGCGAACAGGTGCAGATAGGTGCGGTTGCGCAGCACGGACAGCATGAGGACCCCGCTCGGACCGGACGCGGTAGGACGACACGTCCAGGATAGGTCAACATGTGCACTCATGTGCACATGTTGACGAGAAAGCGGCCGGGGAAGCGTCCCGCACCCCGGAGGGCACGGGCCGGTGCGGACCGCTCAGTCGTGCGGCGGGAGCTCGCCGATCTGGTGGTCGGCGACGCTCAGCGCCTCGTCGACCAGCCGGCGCAGATGGCCGTGGCGCAGCGCGTACACGACGCGCCGGCCGTCCTTGCGGGTGGTGACCAGGCCTGCCAGCCGGAGCTTGCCGAGGTGCTGGCTGACCGACGTCCGGGGGGCTCCGGTCGCCTCGGTGAGCGTGGTCACGTCCGCCTCGCCGGCACTCAGCCGCTGGAGCAGCGCGAGCCGGGTGCGGTCCGCGAGCAGCGCCAGGATGCCGGCCGCGGCCTCCAGCCGCTCGTCGTCCCGCCGCTCCTGCGCATGGTGCGCACCTGATACCTGAAGGCTCCCGCTCATGGCGCCATCGTAGGGCCCAGGGC
>NZ_JBHVET010001121.1:0-1829 GCF_042802135.1 Kitasatospora sp. NPDC057512 | reverse complement strand
CCCCCGGCCGTCCAGGCCGGGGGCGCCCGCGTTCGGTCACGGGACCGGCGCGGTGCCGACTACCTGACCGCTGCCTGACTGCTGCTTGACGCTACTTGACCGCGCGCAGCGCGTCGACGATGCCGAAGCCGTAGAAGCCGTTGACGCGCTTGCCCCCCGCGCAGACGGGGTCCGCGGTGCCGTCGCCGTTCGGGGCGGCGGGGCCGGCCGGGCACCCCGGGTTGTCCGCCTGGGCCTTGAGCAGCGCCTGCAACTGGGCCGGGGTCGCCTCCGGGTGGGCGGACTTCAGCAGCGCGGCCACACCGGAGGCGTGGGGGGTGGCCATGGACGTGCCCTGCTCGTAGCCGTACTGGTTGCCCGGCAGCGTCGACAGGATGCCGCCTTCCCGGGACGGTGTGTCCGAGGCCTGGTACCGGTCGCCGCCCGGCGCCGCGACGTCGATCACGCCGAGGCCGTAGTTGGAGTAGTACGCCTTCGCGCCCTTGGCGCCGGTCGCGCTGACCGTGACGACGCCCGGCAGTTGCGCGGGCAGGTCCCAGCACCGGTGCGGGTCGACCGTCCGGCTCGCCGGGGTGGAGTCGTTGGGGCTGCCGCCGTCGGTGAAGCCGTCGGAGGCCAGGTCGTGGTTGGCGTTGCCGGCTCCGGCGACGTTGAGGGTGCCCTTGCGCTGCGCGTACAGCTGGGCGCGGTCGACCGCGTCGACGATGGCCTTCTGGTCGGGGTCGTCCAGGCAGTTGTACTGCCACGGGTCCACGTAGTAGCTGTTGTTGGTGATCTGCACGCCGTGGTCGGCGGCGAACACGAAGGCGCAGACGACGCTCTCGGCGTAGATCAGCTGGCGCGGGGTGGGCTGGGAGACCGTGATGCCGGAGACCTTCACCCCGGGGGCCACGCCCGCGACGCCGACGCCGTTGCGGGCGGCGGCGATCGTGCCCGCCACGTGCGTGCCGTGGAAGTAGTTCGCGTCCACCGGCCGCCAGGAGCCGTACGTGGTGTCGGCCTTGCCGCTGGCGCAGTTCGCGGACTGCGAGGGGGAGAAGTTCGGGGCGAGGTCCGGGTGGGTGTCGTCGACGCCGGTGTCGATGACGGCGACCGTGACGTCCCTGCTGCCCGGGTTGACCTCCGCGGCCTTGTCCGCGCCGATCGCCCGCAGGGCCCACTGCTCGGCTTCGAGGGGTTCGGCGCCGCCGCCGGACGCCTTCGCGATCGTCGCCACCTCGGCCTCGGACAGGCGCCGCACGGCACCCGCCTCGGTCGTCCCCGCCGCGCTCAGCGGCGCGGTCCGTGTGGCACCCGCCGACTCCACCCCGGGCACCGCGCGCAGCCGCTCGCCGAAGCCGGGGTCCGCCGAGTGGGCGACGATGACGCCGATCCCGTCGTACGCGACGACGACGGTGCCGCCGGCCGCGGCGATCGCCCGCCGCACCTCGGCGACCGTGCGGCGGTCGGTCCTGGTGTTGACGACGTACGACAGGGTGTGCGCGTCCTCGGCCTGTACGGCGGACGGTATTCGGGGCGCCGCCGAGGCCGACGCGGGGAGGAAGCCGAGCGAGGCGGTCAGCGACAGCGCGACCGGGACGGCCAGGCCGAGCCGGAGTAAGGAACGTCGTCGAGCCATGTGCTCTCCACATCATCAGGGTGGGGGACCCGCCCGACAGCAGAGTGACGGCCGGGCAGGCGCGTGAGGGTGGTACGGGAGTAAAGCTGTCCACCACCTCGCCCCGGTATGCCGACCGCGCCCAAGCCGCCCCGCGCGACGGGGAGTTCCCGCACCGGTCCCGCCCGCGGACCCCCGGCCCGGGGCCGCGTCCTCCGTGGGGTGGAGGGGC
>NZ_JBHVET010001120.1:0-1830 GCF_042802135.1 Kitasatospora sp. NPDC057512 | reverse complement strand
GCCTTGGCCCGGCCCCGGCGTCCGCGCCGGGCCGCCTTCTCGGCCTTCGGCTCCGGCAGCGGCGCCCAGGAGACCATCAGCCCGCCGCCGATCAGGCCCGGCAGCAGGGCCAGTCCGAAGCCCCCGAGGTTGGAGACCGGGAGGGAGACCAGCGTCAGCAGCGTGGTGGCGATGCCGGCGAAGACCCGCACGGCCGGCTGGAACCACGCGGTCAGCCCGAGCACGATCAGCAGCACGCCGATGATCAGTGACCCGGCACCCGCCGTGGTGGCCATGGCCACCGTCATGCCGCCCAACGAGAGCTTGGCGTACGGGAAGTACATGATCGGGACGCCGGCGATCATGGCCAGCAGACCGCCGTAGTACGGCCGCGTCCGACGGAACGTACGGAACACCCGGCGCAGCCACTGGGCGGGGTTCTCGTGCTCGGCGGGCCGGTAGGAGGCAAGGGCGCTGGACACGGTGCAGCTCCTCGATGGTGTGAACGAGGGATGGACGAGACACGGGATCCGGGGACGGCGCACGCACCGTCCCCGGTCCCGCGGGTGCCGTCGGGGCGAGCGGGCCGGGCCCGACCCGCCGCCGTCAACGGCCTAGTAGCACTCGCCGGAACCGTCGGTGTGCAGCGCGAGCTTCAGGCCCTGGAGCTTGAAGGTGCCGGCCGAGGTGGCCCAGGCGGTCTGCTGCACGTTGTACAGGTCGGCCTTCTCGGCGGCCTGGGCGAAGCCGGTCTGACCGGACGGCAGGCCGCCGAGCTTGGACTTCCAGCCCTGGGTGGCCTCGCCCTTGAGGGTCGACGCCTCCTGGCCGATGTTGATGTTGGTGAACTCGGCGTCGGCGTTCAGCTGGTCGAGGTCGATCAGCAGGTTCTTGGCGTAGACCTGCTTCTTGACGTCGTCGCTGTTGCCGGCCTCCAGACGCAGGATGATCTTGGGCAGCTTCCACGGCAGGTTGGGGATGATGTTGGGGTCGGTCACCACCGACTGGCAGAGGCCCTTGATGGTGGCCTCGTCGAAGGCCGAGACGGCGACCGGGTGCGGGGTGCCGTTCGACTCCGCGTCGATCGAGCCGAACTGGGCGAAGTTCCTGCCGTGCAGCTCCGGCGTGGTGACCTTGAAGCTCTGGCCGGACACGCTGAACGAGGCCGCCAGCGCGTTGTTGGCGATCGAGACGCCCACCGCGGCGGTGGCCGCGATGCTCGGCACCATCACCAGGGCGAAGCGCTTCCAGCGGGTCTTGCCGTAGGTCTGGGACATGCGAGTCCTCCTTCTAGGACGTACATCTCCGGCTCCCCGGCGGCGCGTCCCGCACCGGTGGGGACCTGGGATGGGAGAGAGCTACGTCCTCGGTAGCGGAGAGCGCCTTGGGCGTCGTCGGACGCGGGAGCGGCCCGCGTGCAGCGGACCTCCCGTCCAAGCACCGGCCGTCCTTGCGGGGCGGCGGGCAGGACCGACGACATCGGCGATCACCCCCGAGCGACAACCAGCGACCGCGCAGGGCCGCGCGGCCGGTCGAAGGACAGGAACCGCCGTGGGACCGCGGATACCCCCCTGCCCTCCCTCCCGCCGACCGGGGCCGGCGGACCGCCCGGTGGGGATCCCGCGCTCCGTGTGGCCGACCGGGGTCGGGGTGTGGAGCCCGGGACCGGGCGTGGCCGATCGTGCTTGAATCCCGGGCGAAGCACAAGAGGTTCCTTACTGACGGGTAATGCAACATCAGGTGGCGTTGATCATGGAATCGACCCGGGCCGCACCCTGCGTGACGTCTTGAAGGAAACGTGACGGCGAAATCCGCCGGAAACACAAGCGAAACACCCGTGGGTGGTCACAC
>NZ_JBHVET010001119.1:0-1831 GCF_042802135.1 Kitasatospora sp. NPDC057512 | reverse complement strand
CTCGCACACCCACCGCAGGCCCCCTCCCCGCGCCTGCCTCCCACCACGGCCCTTGTCACGTACCCGACCGTTCACCTTTGCCAAAGCGCCCCCGCCACACCCCCACCCGCCCGCCGCAGGCGCCCCTCCCCACACCCGCCACCCCCCACAGCCCTTGTCACGTACCCGACCGTTCACCTTTGCCAAAACTTAACCACTCGATATTTGACACTCTGAAGTATCTCCCTGCATGGTTACTTCAGTTCATTCACTATGTACGGGAGGAAGCAACCGTGAGTGAGGCACCACAGCCCACCACCGCGGCCGAGAAGCAGAGCAGCGCCCGGGTCCTGCCGGCCCTCATCCTGGCGATGCTGTCGTTCAGCGTGGTGCAGACCGCGGTCGTCCCGATCCTGCCCTCGCTGGCCAAGGAACTGCACGTCTCCGCGTCCAGCGTCACCTGGCTGATGACCGCCAACCTGCTCTCCGCAGCCGTGCTGACTCCGCTCCTGGGCCGCTTCGGCGACCTCCGGGGCCGCAAGCCGATGCTGCTGATCTCGCTGGCCGGCCTGGTCGCCGGTTCGGCGCTGGCGGTCAGCACCCACTCCTTCACCTGGCTGGTCGTCGCCCGTGTCCTCCAGGGCGCCGGCGGTGGCGTCCTGCCGCTGGCGATCAGCATCGTCCGTGACGAGCTGCCCAAGCAGAAGGTGACCGGCGGCGTCGCCGCCATCAGCGCCTCGATGGGCGTCGGCTCCGGCCTCGGCCTGGTCGCCACCGGTCTCCTGCTGGAGCACTGGAACTACAAGTCGATCTTCTGGATGGGCCTGGTCTTCGGCCTGATCGCAATCGCCCTGGTCGCCTTCCGCGTCCCGACCGACCCGGTGACCGACAAGGAGGGCGGCGCCGACCCGCTGGGCGCCCTCACCCTGGCCGGCTGGCTCTCCGCGCTGCTGGTCGCGGTCAGCCAGGGCAACCACTGGGGCTGGACCTCCAACAAGACGCTCGGCCTGTTCGCCGTCGCCGCCGTGGTCGCCCTGATCTGGGGGATCATCGAGACCAAGGTCGCGCACCCGCTGGTGGACATGAAGATGATGGCCCGTCCGGCCGTCGCCTTCACCAACGTGGCCGGCCTGCTCATCGGCTTCGGCATGTACGGCTCCTTCATGGTCATCAGCAACTTCGCCCAGACCCCGGAGAAGCTGACCCACTACGGCTTCACCGCCAGCGTGCTGCACGCCGGCCTCCTGCTGCTGCCGTCCGCCATCGGCTCGATGGTCGCCGCCCCGGTCGGCGCCCTGCTGATCGCCCGTCGCGGCCCGCGCCTGCCGCTGGTCCTCGGTGGCGTCCTCGGCGCCGTCGCGATGGCCTACCTGGCCGTGCGCCACGGGCACGAGGGCGACATCTACACCGCCTCGGCGATCTTCGGCCTCGGCGTCGGCCTCGCCTTCGCCGCGATGCCGGCCTACATCAACGGCGCGGTCCCGGTCGAGCAGAGCGGTATCGCCAACGGCATGAACTCCGTGCTCCGCACGGTCGGTGGCGCGATCGGCACCGCCGTCATGGCCGCCATCCTGACCGGCGACACCATGAAGCTGCCGCCGCAGATCCCGCTCTCGCTGCCCACCCTGGACGCCTACAAGCACGCGTTCTGGACCGCGGCCGTGGTCTGCGTCGTCGCCGGCGTCGTCCCGTTCCTGATCCGCGGCACCAGGTCGGCCGCCACCGCGACGGTCGTCGGCGGCTCGGCCCAGCAGGACTCCAGCCCCGAGCTGGTCAAGACCGACGCCTGACGAGGCGTCCGGCCCCCGCGCTCAGGGACAGGGCGCGGGGCCCGGTCCCCGCACGTCGTGAG
>NZ_JBHVET010001118.1:0-1836 GCF_042802135.1 Kitasatospora sp. NPDC057512 | reverse complement strand
GTCCGGGACCAGGACCGTGGTCCCGGTCCCGGACCCGCCTCAGGGGCCCCGTCGCGGCCGGTCGGCCGGTGCCAGAATGGGTCGATCACCACAGCCCGGCCGCGCCGCACCGGTCCGGCGGGCCACGAGCAGGGAGACGCACAGATGCGCCGGCGCCGACACCCCGAGCAGCCGATCTCCGGCGGGCCGCCGGCCTCCGACAGGCTGCCGGGCGCCGACAGGCCGAAGGGCGGCGACGCGGTGCCGTGGACGCGTGACGACGCGCTGGTCGCCGTCGCCGCGGCCGCCCTGGACCTGGTCGGCTACTCGCTCGGCAGCGTGAGTGGCGACGGTGGGCCCGGAGGCGGCGGTGCCACGGCGCTCGGCGTCGTCCTCATCGTGCTGCCGGCCCTGCCGCTGCTCTTCCGGCGCAGCCACCCGGTGTCGGCGCTCGCGGCCGTACTGGCCCTGGGCGCGGCGGAGAACCTCTCCGCACCGCCGTCGACCCACTTCGGCTTCGCCCTCTCGGTGGCCCTGTACTCGGTGGCCAGGGTCCGCACCGCCCCGGTGACGGCGCTGGTGTCCGGCGCGACGGCGGTGGTGACGCTGCTGAACCAGAGCCACGGGCGGCTCCCCACCGGGGCGAACGTCCTCTCCGCCGTCCTCGCGGTCGCGGTCGTGGTCGGCACGGCCGTCGTGGTCAACCGCTGGCAGCAGCAGGTGGCGGCCCACCGCAGGCTGCTCGCCGACCGTGCGGTGGCCGAGGAACGACGGCGCATCGCCCGGGAGTTGCACGACATCGTGGCCCACCACATCACCACCATGCAGCTGATGGCCGGCGGCGCCCGGGCCAACCTCGGGGGCGACACCGAGGTGGTCCGCGACGCCCTGGTCACCCTTGAGTCCTCCGGGCGGATGGCCCTGCGCGAGATGCGCCAGCTCCTCGACGTCCTGCGGGCCGACGAGGATCCCGAGACCGTGCCGAGCCCGCCCCAGCCCGGCGCCGACGACCTCGCCCACATCGTCGACGAGTCCCGGCTGGCCGGTCTGCCGACCGAGTTCGAGGTCAGCGGCCGACCGCTACCGCTGCCCCCGACGGTGGGCCTGACCGTCTTCCGGATCGTCCAGGAGTCCCTCACCAACACCCGCAAGCACGCCGGCCCGGCCAGCGCCCACGTCCGGCTGACGTACCGTCCGGACCGGGTCACCGTCGAGGTGCGCGACGACGGCGCGGGCACCGGGCCCGGCCCGGCCGGAGCGGCGGGCGGAGCCACCACCGGGGCGGCGGCCCGAACCGGGCACGGCCTGATCGGCATGCGCGAACGCGTCACCCTGCACGGCGGCACCCTGGAGACCGGCGGGCTCGCCACCGGCGGCTACCGGGTGGCCGCCAGCCTGCCGCTGACCCCGGGCGAGGCGGAGGGGCTGCGCTGATCCCGGCGCTCACTCCTCGCGGTGGACGTCCACCAGCACCTTGCCGACGGTCTCCCGCGCGGCCATCGCCCGGTGCGCCCCGGCCACCCCGGACAGCGGTACGGTCCGGTCGATCCGCGCCACCACCCGCTTCTCGGCGGCGAGCCGGAACAGGTGGTCGGCGACGCCCTCGAACAGCGCCCGGTCCGTCAGGACGTGCTTGAGCCAGAAGCCCTGGGCGCCCGCCGAGCGCTCGGTCAGCTCGCCCATCGTGAAGGCGTCCTCCACCCCGCCCCGCGCCCCGACCGACACCAGCCGCCCGAAGGGCGCCAGTCCGGCCAGGCCGGCGCGCAGCACCGGGCCGCCGACCGAGTCGAGGAACAGGTCCAGTCCGCCCGACTCCGCGAGCCGCCCGGCCAGGTCGGGGTCCGCCGGGTCCAGCAC
>NZ_JBHVET010001117.1:0-1841 GCF_042802135.1 Kitasatospora sp. NPDC057512 | reverse complement strand
CGTTCGGGGTCTTCCCCGGGCGCCCGCCCGCCGTTTCGCCGTACCGCCGTTCTCGCGGTTCGCCGGGCCGCCGTCTCGCCGTACGGCCCGGCCGTCAGACCGGGACGCCGGCCTTGACCACCCGCTTCGGGTGGAGGTCGGGCCGGGTGAGGACGGTGAGGTCGGCGAGCGGGTCGCCGTCGAGCACCAGCAGGTCCGCGTGGGCGCCCGGGGCGAGGGTGCCGATCTCCCCCGCCATGCCGAGCAGCCGGGCCGCCGTGGTGGTCGCCGAGCGCAGCACGTCCGCGACCGGCTGGACCCGGGCGCGCAGGGTGAACTCCTCCAGCTGGGCCGGGTGCAGCGGGCCGAGCAGGTCGCTGCCGTAGACGATGTCGACGCCCGCGCGGTGGGCGCGTTCCAACGCCTCCAGGCCCCGGTCGCGGACCTCGGCGAGCTTGCCCAGCGAGGCGGCCGGCAGGCCGGAGGCGGAACCGAGCCTGGCGGTCTCCTCGTAGGCGACCAGGGTGGGTACCAGGAAGGCGTCCTTCTCCAGCAGCAGGGCGATCGTGCCGTCGTCCAGCAGGTTGCCGTGCTCGACGCAGCGCACGCCGGCCCGCAGGGCGCGGTCGATCGCGCGCGGGTGGTAGGCGTGCACGGTGACGTAGCGGTTGTGGTTCTCGGCCTCCTCGACGACCGCGCGGATCTCGTCCTCGCTGTACTGGACGGCGCCGATCTCGTCGTGCGGGGAGGCGACGCCGCCGGAGAGCAGCACCTTGAGGTGGTGGGCGCCCTTGCGGAACTCGTCCCGGGCGGCGGTGCGCACCGCGTCCACGCCGTCGGCGATCCGGGCGAAGTCCGGGCGGGACTCGCAGCAGGGCAGCGCGTCCTCGCCGAGCGGGCGCAGGTCGCCGTGGCCGCCGGTCTGGGACAGCGCCTTGCCGCCGTACAGCAGCCGCGGGCCGGGTACCAGGCCCTCGTCCAGGGCCCGGGCCATCCCGTGGTCGGCGCCCCCGACGTCGCGGACGGTGGTGAAGCCGCGGCGCAGCATCCGCTCGGCCTCGGCGAGGGCGCGCACGGTGGCGTAGCCGGGGGTCCAGTTCGCGAAGTCGGGCAGGTCGAGCGAGGTGATCAGCAGGTGGACGTGGGCGTCGATCAGGCCGGGCAGCACGGTGCCGCCGGCCGCGTCGAGGACCCGGACGTCCTCGCCGGCGGCGGGCGGGCGGCCGGTGCCGGTGGCGGCGATCCGGCCGTCGGCGGCCTCCAGCCAGCCGAGGTCGGTGCGGGTGCCGTCCTCGGGGTGGAGCAGGTGGGCGTTGGTGATCAGCAGTCGACTCACGGAGCGGCCTCCTCGTTCAGTACGGCTCGTATTGAATACGACTCGTACTGAATACACCATGTATCGTTCTCCCGTGAACCCGCCCCCCGCCGAAACCGCCACCCGACCACCCAGACGCCGCATCCACACCCGGGCCCGGCTGCTGGCCGCGGCGAGCGAGCTGTTCCTCTCCGTCGGCTTCGCCCGGACCAGCATCGAGGACGTCTGCGCCGCCGCCGGCTACACCCGCGGCGCCTTCTACTCGAACTTCGGCAGCAAGGAGGACCTGCTGCTGGCGCTGTTCGACGACCAGGCAGGGCAGCGGCTGGCCGAGCTCGCGGAGCTGGCCGCCGCCTGCGAGTCGCTGGCGCCGCGGGAGCGGGCCCGGCGGCTGGTCGAGGCGCTGCTGCGGGTCGAGCCGGCGGAGACCGGGTGGATCCTGCTGTTCCTGGAGTTCCGGCTGGTCGCGGCCCGGAGCCCGGCGCTGGCCGAGCAGGTCGCCGCGCACGACCGGGCGGTTGCGGCCGCGCTGGCCGAGGTCCTGGAG
>NZ_JBHVET010001116.1:0-1845 GCF_042802135.1 Kitasatospora sp. NPDC057512 | reverse complement strand
CGGTGGCGGGCACGGAAGCGCCGGGCACGGAGGCTCCGGGCACGGGAGCGGCGGGTGCGGGAGCGGCGGGCGGCGCGGCCCGACGGGTGGGCGCGGCGCCCGGGTCGTCGTTCGACCGGGGACCGGCGGCGCCCTTCCCGCGGTCGCCCTTCCTCCCGCCGTGGCCACCCGGTCCGTCGTGCTCCTCGCCCTCGCCCGGCCCGGCGCTGTGCCCGCCCGGCGGCGGGGCCGGCTGCGCGTACGCACCACCCGAGGTCAGGACCGTACCGACGACCAGGAGCGCCGCTCCGAACAGCCCCGCGGCCGTCCCCCCGCGGCGGCCCGCCGCCCCTCCCCCTGCGCCCACCGACCGGCCCCTTTCCCGAGCACCCGCTCCCGTAGGAGACACTTGGATTCTGTCAGTCCCTACCTTGGAGGAACCGTTGGAGTTCGACGTCCTTATCGAAATCCCGAAGGGCTCTCGTAACAAGTACGAGGTCGACCACGAGACCGGCCGTCTGCGGCTCGACCGGATGCTCTTCACCTCGACCCGCTACCCGGCCGACTACGGCTACGTCGAGGGCACGCTCGGCGAGGACGGCGACCCGCTGGACGCCCTGGTCATCCTGGACGAGCCGACCTTCCCGGGTTGCCTCATCAAGTGCCGCGCCATCGGCATGTTCCAGATGACCGACGAGGCCGGCGGCGACGACAAGCTGCTCTGCGTCCCGGCGACGGACCCGCGCTGGGAGCACCTGCGCGACATCCACCACGTGTCGGAGTTCGACCGCCTGGAGATCCAGCACTTCTTCGAGGTCTACAAGGACCTGGAGCCGGGCAAGTCCGTCGAGGGCGCCAACTGGGTCGGCCGCGCCGAGGCCGAGGCCGAGGTCACCGCTTCGATCAAGCGTCTGGCGGAGCAGGGCGGCCACTGAGCCGTCGTTCCGATCCCACTCGGCCGGGGACGGTCCGAGGCAGGTCGGGACAGCCCGGGGCCGGGGTTCGCGGATTCGTCCGCGGACCCCGGCCTCTGTCGTGTCCGGGGACGGAATGTCTTGCCGACAGTCTGTCGGCAAGACGAGAAGTTAGGTTAGGCTAACCACACATTCAGCCGATTCCCGACCGGCCGATCCCGGACCCTGGAGGCCGCATGCCCGCGCCCGCCCCGTTCTCCACCGTGCTCCGCACCGCCAGCAGCGAGGAGCACGAGGCCGCCGAACAGTCCTCGTTCATGAGCCGGCTGCTGGGCGGCAGGCTCGGGATCGAGGCGTACGCCGACCTCACCGGCCAGCTCTGGTACGTCTACCGGGCCCTGGAAGAGCGGGCCGAGCAGCTCGCGGAGCACCCGCTGGCGGGCCCCTTCATCGACCGGGCGCTGCTGCGCACCGCCGCCATCGAGCGCGACCTCGCGCACCTGCGCGGGCCCGACTGGCGGGACGGCCTGGCCCCGCTGCCGGCCACCGCCGCGTACGTCGCCCGGGTGGAGGAGCTGGCCGCCGGGTGGCCGGCCGGGTACCTCGCGCACCACTACACCCGCTACCTGGGCGACCTGTCGGGCGGTCAGATCATCCGGGGCATCGCGGAGAAGACCTGGGGCTTCGAGCGCAAGGGCGACGGCGTGCGGTTCTACGTCTTCGAGGAGGTCGACAACCCGGCCGCCCTCAAGCGCGAGTACCGGGCGAAGCTGGACGCGGCCGGGGAGGCGATGGACGAGGTCGAGCGGCGTCGGGTGGTCGAGGAGTGCAAGCGGGCCTTCGTGCTCAACGGGGCGGTCTTCCGCGACCTGGACACGCGCTACCCGCTGAGCGCATAAACGTTCCTCCTTATCCCTGTCACGGGAAACGGCCCCGGCGAGCGCTTGCTCGC
>NZ_JBHVET010001115.1:0-1846 GCF_042802135.1 Kitasatospora sp. NPDC057512 | reverse complement strand
GCGTTGGAAGCACCGCTCTGTGTTGGAAGCGCCGCTCAGCGTTTGCGGAGCCAGTCCCCGAAGGCCGCCAGGCCCGGGCCCGGGTCGCGGCGGCCGAGGCCGATCCTGAACCGGTCGGCCGGGGTCGGGGTCAACTCCGAGCGGAAGATCCCGGCGGGCAGCAGCAGCACGCCCGCCTGCTCGACCAGCGCGGTGCAGAACGCCTCCACGCCGTCCGGGCCCAGGTAGCGCGGGAAGGCGACGCAGCCGCCGTCCGGCGCGCGCCACTCGAAGAGGTCGGCGAACTCGGCGAAGAACGCGTCGAACAGCGGCAGGTTCCCGGCGATGATCGCGCGGTTGCGGGCCAGGATGCGGTCGCGGGCGGTGATCGCGATCCGGGCCAGCACCTCGCTCGGCGCCGAGTTGCAGATCGTGGTGTAGTGCTTGGCCCGCTCCAGGCGCGAGCGCAGCTCCTGGTCCCGGCAGGCGATCCAGCCGATCCGCAGGCCGGGCAGGCCGAGCGACTTGGAGGTCACATTGAGCGAGAGGGCCCGCTCCGAGAGGTCGGCGGCCTGCGGCAGGGCGCGGGCCGGGTCGCGCTCCAGGCCGCGGTAGACCTCGTCCGAGAACAGCCGGACACCGCGCTCGTCGCAGAGCTCGGCCAGCCGTACGAAGTCGGCGGCGTCGATCACCTTGCCGGTCGGGTTGTTCGGGAAGTTGACCGACAGCACCCTGGTGTTCGGCCGCAGCGCCGCCTCGACCGCGTCCAGGTCCAGCGCCCAGTCCCGCTCCGGGTCCAGCGCGACGCCGGTGACCTCGCAGAGCGAGAGCGGGACGGTCTCGGCGGACTGGTAGTTCGGGGTCAGCACCACCGCGTGGTCGCCCGGTTCGAGCAGGACCTGCATGGCGAGGTTGAGCCCCTCCTGGGCGCCGCCGAAGCAGATCACGTCGTCCTCGCCGACCCGCTCGTACATCCCGGCGACGGCGCGGCGCAGCCCGGGGTCGCCGAAGGTCTCGGTGTAGCCGAGGGCCAGGGTGTCCCAGGCCTCGCGGTCCTCGGGGCCCGCCAGGGCGAGCAGCTCGGCCATCGTCATGGTCTGCGCGTCGGAGGCGGTGAGGTGGTGGCGGGCGGTGAACTCCCAGCGCGAGAAGTGGGTTTCGAGCCGGAAGTCGGGGAGCCGGGTCACTGGTGGTCCTCCTTGGCGGGGCCCGCGGGGTGCTGCTTGAGCTCGGCGAGCAGGCCGTAGGCGGTGGAGCGGGAGATCCGCAGCGCGGTGGCGACGACGGGGACGGCGCGCCGGACGGCGAACACGCCCGCCCGGTCGAGTTCGCCCAGGACGGCGAGCCGGTCCTCGCGGGTGAAGCGCTCCAGCGGGCGGCCCTGGGCACGGACGTGCCCGCCGACCACGTCGTTGATCCGCTCGGTCCAGTCGCGTTCGAAGAGCGGTTCGGGGCGCGGCGCGGTGGGGGCGGCGAAGCCGGCCAGCAGGGCGGCGGCCTGCTCCAGCGGTCCGCGGTCGAGGTTGACGCAGAGCACCGCGGCGGGCTTCCCGTCGTCGTCGCGCAGGACGGCGCTGACCGAGGAGAGCCGCCGTCCGTCGGGCAGCAGCTTCTCGTACGGGCCGTAGACGTCGGGGGCGGAGGGGTCGATCCCGTCGAGCTCGCCGAGCAGCGACGGGTCGCCGGGGGCCCGGGGGGTCATCGGGTTCCAGATGGCGAGGACCCGGTCGGTGGCGGGGTCGTGCAGCACGACTTCGGCGTACGGGCCGAGCAGCAGGGCCACCGCGCGGCAGACCGGGGACCAGGTCCTAACGCGTGGGTCGGGGTTTTCCGCAGACATGCCTGGACTGTACGTCCGGATCGGACG
>NZ_JBHVET010001114.1:0-1846 GCF_042802135.1 Kitasatospora sp. NPDC057512 | reverse complement strand
CCCCAATGTGGCGAGCGCCGCGGACTGCACACCCGCCCAGGTGGTGGCCAACGGCGGTTTCGAGTCCGGTGGTTCGCCCTGGTCGGCGCCGAGCGGCGCGATCACCGCCGACAGCGGTCAGAGCGCGCACTCCGGCAGCTCCTACGCCTGGCTCGACGGCTACGGCTCCAGCCACACCGACACGCTCTCGCAGTCCGTCACCCTCCCCGCCGGGTGCGGCACCGCGACGCTCGGGTTCTGGCTGCACGTCGACACCGCCGAGACCACCGGGAGCACCGCCTACGACAAGCTGACCGTCAAGCTCGGCTCCACCACCCTGGCCACCTACTCCAACCTGGACGCCAAGGCCGGGTACGTGCACAAGACGCTCGACGTCTCCGCCTTCGCCGGTCAGTCCGTGACGCTCGCCTTCACCGGCGTCGAGGACGCCAGCCTGCAGACCAGCTTCGTGCTGGACGACGTCACCCTGGACGTCTCCGGCGGCGGCACGTCGCCCCAGCCCGGCGACCCGACCCGCACCCCGGTCGCGCCGACGTACACCGTCGGCCTCACCAGCGACTCCTCCGGCGGCAGTTGGACCGGGCACGAGAGCGTGACCTTCGGCAACGCCTCGCCCGACCCGCTGAACGAGGTGTACCTGCGGCTGTGGGACAACGCCCACGGCAGCTGCCCCGCCACCCCGATCACGGTGACCAACGTGACCGGCGGCACGCCCGCCCCGCTCACGGTGAACTGCACCGCGCTCAAGATCACCCTGCCGTCCCCGCTCGCGCAGGGCCAGAGCGGCACCGTCGCCTTCGACCTCGGCATCACCGTGCCGAGCGGCGCGGACCGCTTCGGCCACGACGGCGCGTACAACTTCCTCGGCAACGCCCTGCCCGTCCTGGCGATACGGGACGCGGCCGGCTGGCACCTCGACCCGTACACCAACAACGGCGAGTCCTTCTACTCGGTGGCCGCGGACTTCGCCGTCACCCTGGACCACCCGAGCGGTCTGCTGGTGCCCGCGACCGGCACCTCGGTGGACACCCCCGGCGCGGCCGGACGGACCGTCACCAAGGCGACCGCGAGCAAGGTGCGCGACTTCGCCTGGGGCGCCGGGCCGTTCACGAGGATCTCCGGCACCTCCGCGGCCGGGGTGAAGGTCAACGTCTACTCGGTGGCGGGGATCAGCGCGGCCGACTCCCAGTCGATGCTCTCCACCGCGACCTCGGCGGTCGACGCCCACGCCCAGCGCTTCGGCGCCTACCCGTACGGCGAGTTGGACGCGGTGCTCGACAACAACTTCTGGTTCGGCGGCATGGAGTACCCGGGTTTCGTCCTCGACCTGGTCAGCACCACGGCGCTCACCCACGAGATCGGCCACCAGTGGTGGTACGGCATCGTCGGCGACGACGAGTACAACGGCCCCTGGCTGGACGAGGCCTTCACCGACTACGCCACCGACCTCGCCCTCGGCAAGACCGGCAACGGCTGCTGGAGCAGCGTCTCCTGGGCCTCCTCGGCGGAGCGGATCACCAACTCGATGGCGTACTGGGACGCCAACTCCTCCCGGTACTCGACGGTCGTCTACGGCTACGGCAAGTGCGCCCTGCACGACCTGCGCCGGACGATCGGCGACAGCGCGATGACCACGCTGCTGCGGAACTACGCGCAGGCGCACTGGTACGGCGTCTCCACCACCGCGGAGTTCAAGGCCGCGGCCCAGGCCGCCACCACGGTGGACCTGAGCTCCTTCTGGAGCCAGCACCGCATCGACGGCTGAGCCCGGGCACCGCACCGGACACCGCTTCGGGCGTCGCCCTGCCACGCCGCGCCGCCACGGTAGTCGTACCGCGTCAGCTGG
>NZ_JBHVET010001113.1:0-1847 GCF_042802135.1 Kitasatospora sp. NPDC057512 | reverse complement strand
GGAACCCGCCGACCGCGTCACGGCCGTCGGCGAGCAGCCGCCACGGCTCCTCGGGTGTCCCGACGTCGCCGGGGAAGCGGCAGCCCATCGCGACGATCGCGATCGGTTCGTGCTCCGCGGCCTCCAGCTCGCGGACCCGCTGACGCGTCCGCCGCAGGTCTGCGGTCACCTTCTTGAGGTAATCGACGACCTTGTCATCCGTCGGCATTGCACACCTTCCAGGCAGCGGTTGTCCGCTCAGAGGCCGAATTCCGCATCTATCAGGGAGAGCACCTCATCCACCGATGCGGCTTGCAGTTCGAGGTCCGCCTCGACAGTGGCAGCCGCACCCGGGGCCGGGACACCCCTGACCGCCACCCCTGCACCCCTGAACTCGCGCCACTTGGCCAGCAGGGTCTCCAGCCTGACGGTGACCCGGCGGCCGTCCTCGTCGTCCAGCCCGGCGTCCGTGAGCGCCGCCTCCAGCGCGTCCAGCCCGGCGAACACGTCCGGGTCCCCGGCGGTGTCCTCCACCGGGGCCAGCCGGGCCGCCAGCAGGGCGGCCAGCGCCACCGGGTCCGGGTGGTCGAAGAGCAGCGTGGAGGGCAGCGGGAGGCCGGTGGCGCCGCCGAGGCGGTTGCGCAGCTCGACCGCCGTCAGCGAGTCGAACCCCAGCTCCAGGAACCCCTTCCGGGGCTCCACCGCCTCCGGCCCGCGGTGCCCGAGCACCTCCGCGGTGAGCCGGCGGACCAGCTCCAGCAGGATCCGCTCGCGCTCCGCCCCGGAGACGCCGGCCAGCCTGGCCGCCAGCGCGCTCCCGTCCTCGGCCGCGGCGGCCGGGCCGTCCCGGTCCGGGGCCAGCGCCCGGACGGCCGGGAGCTCGGCGAGCAGCCGGCTGGGCCTGGCCGCGACGAACCCCGGCGCGAACCGGGACCAGTCCACGTCCACCACGGCGACCGCGGTGTCGCCCTGGGCCAGCGCGGCGTCCAGGGCGGCCAGCCCCGACTCCGGCGCCAGCGGGGTCACCCCGGTGCGCCGGGCGCGCTCCAGCACCTCGCCCCCGGCGGCCATGCCGCCCTCGTCCCACGGCCCCCAGGCCACCGAGGTGGCGGGCAGGCCGAGGGCCGCGCGCCGCTCGGCCAGGGCGTCCAGGTAGGCGTTGGCGGCGGCGTAGTTGGCCTGCCCGGGGGCGCCGAGCGTGCCGCTGAAGGAGGAGAACAGCACGAAGGCCGCCGGCTCCAGGTCCAGGGTCAGCTCGTGCAGGTGGCGGGCCGAGGCGGCCTTGGCCCGCAGGACGGTCGCCAGCCGCTCCGGGGTCAGCGCGTCGATCACGCCGTCGTCGAGCACCCCGGCGGCGTGCACCACCGCGGTCAGCGGGTGCGCGGCCGGGATGTCCGCGAGGAGCGCGGCGAGCCGGTCGCGGTCGGCGGCGTCGCAGGCCGTGACGGTCACGGTGGCGCCGAGGGCGCGGAGTTCGGCGGTCAGGTCGGCCGCGCCCGGGGCCCCGGGCCCGCTGCGGCTGGTGAGCAGCAGGTGGCGGACGCCGCGCCCGGCGACCAGGTGGCGGGCCAGCCGGGCGCCGAGCGCGCCGGTGCCGCCGGTGATCAGCACCGTGCCCTCCGGGTCCCACCCGGGCGCGTCGCCGCGCCGCGCCGACGGCGCGGGCAGCAGCCGCCGCCCGTACAGGCCGTCGGGCCGCACCGCGACCTGGTCCTCGCCGGACCCGCCCGTCAGCAGCGCGGCCAGCCGGTCCCCGGCCGGGCCGTCGAACTCCTCCGGCAGGTCCACCAGGCCGCCCCAGCGGTCGGGGTGCTCCAGCGCGGCGGCCCGTCCCAGGCCCCACAGCGCGGCCTGCGCCGGGCTCGCGA
>NZ_JBHVET010001112.1:0-1871 GCF_042802135.1 Kitasatospora sp. NPDC057512 | reverse complement strand
GTCAACTACCCGTTGGTAGTGGCGTGGTGTGGTTGTCGGATCATCCCTCCTGTGGAACAACTGTGTTGACGTAGACTCAGGAGGATTCGGATGAGGGCTCTGACCCGTCTCGCACCACCACTGCTGCTCGCCACCGCGCTGGTCTGGTCCGGCCTCGGACCGGCCGGCGCGGCGACCCCGCCGTCGAAGACGCCGGAGGCGGTGGGCCGGGGCGGAGCGGTGGCCACCGTCGACGCCGACGCCACCGCCGCCGGCATCGAGGTGCTGCGCAAGGGCGGCAACGCGGTGGACGCGGCCGTCGCCGCCGCCGCGGCCCTCGGGGTCACCGAGCCGTACTCCTCCGGCATCGGCGGCGGCGGGTACTTCGTCTACTACGACCACGCCACCGGCCGGGTGCACACCATCGACGGACGTGAGACGGCCGGCCGCACCGCCGACAGCGGCCTGTTCCTGGAGGACGGCAAACCGGTGGCCTTCGCCGACGCCGTCACCAGCGGCCTGTCCGTCGGAGTCCCCGGCACCCCCGCCACCTGGGACGCCGCCCTGCGCAAGTGGGGCACCCGCTCGCTCGCCCAGAACCTCGAACCGGCCGAGCGGATCGCCGACCACGGCTTCGTCGTCGACGACACCTTCCGCGGCCAGACCGCCGACAACTACGCCCGGTTCAAGGACTTCCCGGCCACCGCCGCGCTCTACCTGCCGAACGGCAAGCCCCCCGAGACCGGCACCGTGCTGCGCAACCCCGACCTCGCCGCCACCTACCGGCTGCTCGCCAAGGACGGCGTCAAGGCCTTCTACCAGGGCGAGTTGGCCGGGGACATCGCCAACACCGTGCAGCACCCGCCGGTCGACCCGGCATCCGGCCGCAACGCCCGCCCCGGCAAGGTCGACACCACCGACCTCGCCGACTACCGGGTCCGCGACCAGGCGCCCACCCACGTCTCCCACGGCGCCTACGACGTCTACGCGATGGCCCCCTCCAGCTCCGGCGGCACCACCGTCGGCGAGGCGCTCAACATCCTGGAGGACGGCGGCGACGTCTCGACGTACAGCGGCACCCAGTACTACCACCACTTCCTGGAGGCCTCCCGGATCGCCTTCGCCGACCGCAACCGCTGGGTCGGCGACCCGGCCTTCACCGACGTCCCCACCAAGGAGCTGCTCTCCGAGCGCTACGCCGCCTCCCGGGCCTGCCTGATCAGCCCGGACCACGCGCTCACCAGCCCGCTCGCCCCCGGCGACCCGCGCCACCCGGCGCCCTGCGCCGACACCGGCCAGGCCGTCGCCGAGCCGTACGAGGGCCCCAACACCACCCACCTGACGGTCGCCGACCGCTGGGGCAACATCGTCTCCTACACGCTCACCATCGAGCAGACCGGCGGCAGCGGCATCACCGTCCCCGGCCGGGGCTTCCTGCTCAACAACGAGCTGACCGACTTCGACTTCACCCCGCTCGCCCCGGGCGTCCCCGACCCCAACCTGCCGGGCCCGGGCAAGCGGCCGCGCTCCTCGATGTCCCCGACGGTCGTGCTGCGCGACGGTGAGCCGCTGCTGGCCACCGGCAGCCCCGGCGGCGCGACCATCATCACCACCACCCTCCAGGTGCTGCTCGGGCGGCTCGACCGGGGCCTGAGCCTGGAGCAGGCCATCGCCGCCCCGCGCGCCAGCCAGCGCAACGGCGCCACCACCCAGGCCGAGTCCGCCTTCCTGGCGCTGCCCGAGCGGGCCGCGCTGGAGGGCCTCGGACACAGTTTCGTCAACGGCGGCGAGATCGGTGCCGCCACCGGCGTGGAACGGCTGCCGGACGGCCGCTGGGTGGCCGCCGCCGAGCCGGTGCGGCGCGGCGGCGGCTCGGCCGCGGTGGTCCGGCC
>NZ_JBHVET010001111.1:0-1872 GCF_042802135.1 Kitasatospora sp. NPDC057512 | reverse complement strand
GGGGTTCACAGGGCCTTGAGCCCGTCCAGCAGTTGCTGGCCGCCCGGGCTGCCGAGGCCGGTGCACGGGTCCCAGCCCTTCGCGGCGAAGTAGGCGCCGTTGCTGCCCTTGGTGATGTCCCGCAGGACGCCCGCGCCGAACTTCGCGTACAGCAGCGGGTTGAGGAAGCCGACCTGGGCCGCGCCGGGCAGGCCCTGGTTGACCCGGGCGAGCAGGGCGGACCACATCGGGGCGGCGGCGCTGGTGCCGCCGGTCACGAGGAGGTGCTCGCCGTCGATGCTCGGGACGACCACGCCGGTGCTGCCGGCCGCGAGCGCGGCCACGTCCGGCACGCCCCGGCCGGGCGCGTGCGGCGGGTTGACCGACGGGGGCACGGCGGTGCCCTCCTGGAAGGGCGGCACCGGGAAGAGCTTGCTGATGCCGCCACCGGTCCGGTTGCCCGCGCCGTCGTCCCAGACGGTCTCGCTGACCACCTGCCCCTGATCCACCACCAGGCGGGTGCCGCCGACACCGAGCACGTGCGGACTGGAGGCGGGGAAGTCGGCGTGGGCGCGCTCGTCGAGCGCCTGGTCCCTGGAACCGTCGTCGCCCGAGGCGCAGCAGATGCTGATGAACTTCTCGGCCGCGCTGCTGAAGGCCCTGTCGGCGCTGTCGATCGCCCCGGGGGTCCACATCGTGCGGCCCTCCTCGGCGTTGCCGTAGCTGCAGGAGATCACCGAGGGCCGGTTGACCGTGTCGGTCACGATCCGGTGGATCACGTCCACCCAGCCCTGCTCGGTGAACTTGCTGAAGTAGACGACGATCTTCGCCTTGGGTGCGAGGGAGCCGACCACCGCGAGGTCGAGCATGATCTCACCGGTGCTGTCGAGCCGCAGCGGGCCGCCGTCGTCCCGGCCCGGGTCGTTGCCGGTGGATCCGACGTTGGGGATCACCACGTTGGTGATGTCCGGCATGGGCCGTCCCAGGGCGGCGAAGTAGGTGCGCAGCGCGTCGGCCGAGTAGCCGCCGGAGGGGACGCCGGGATCCGTCTCGCCGTTGAACGCGAGGACGGCGACGCACTGTCCGCTGCCGTCGGTTCCGGCGGGGTAGGCGTACGGGGTTTCGAGGTCGGTCGGGAGGAAGACGCCGGCCGGCAGCCCCGGCACGTCCTCGGCGATCGGCAGCGAGAGGTCGGTGAAGGCCGGGCGGATCAGCAGGTTGGCGCCGATCGGCCGGTCGTCCAGGCCGAAGACGCCGGTGACGATGCCGCTCAGCCCGGCGGGGACGTTGACCGCGCCTTCGCGGCCCCGGTAGATCCGGGCGTTGTCGTCGGCGTCCCGGTAGCGGTAGCGGGCCAGGGTGACCCGGAAGGCGTTCGAGACGTCCTCGGTGGTACCGGTCAGCTGGACGCTGCGGGCCAGCGGGTTCTCGTGGGAGACGGCGAGGTGGTGCTCGCCGGCGAACGCCTCGACCGCCTTGAGGTCGGTGTCGCGCCACCGGTGGACGGCGGCGTACTCCTCGTCGTCGGGGGCGGTGCGGCGGGTCGGCGGCTGCATCGCGAGCTCGTAGACGTCGGGGCGCGGGGGCGCGTCGGGGTCGCGCCGCAGGTAGACGGTGACGGTCAGGGGTGCCCGTGGGTCGGCCGGTCCGATGACCCGCGCTCCGTCGAGCGGAACGCGGGAGCTGTCCGGCAGCGCCACGTAGTGGTTGGTCGACATGATCGCTCCAGCGGTCGGGTCAGCGCCGGGAGCCTCGCGACTCTTGGTCGTGTGCTTTCGACTGTCCGCGTACGGCACACGCTTATGTCGTACACGTACAGCGTCCTCCCGGCCCCCGACACCGTCAAGGGGAGGCCTGGGGACGCCGGGGGGACGCGAACAGGGACGTGACGGG
>NZ_JBHVET010001110.1:0-1875 GCF_042802135.1 Kitasatospora sp. NPDC057512 | reverse complement strand
GGCGACCGCGGCCAGCAGCCTGGTCCACCGGGCCACCAGGTCCTCAACCGTCCGCCGGTCGAACAGGTCGGTGCTGTACTCGACCGCACCGGTCAGCCCGGCCGGAGCGCCGTCCGGCCCCCGGTTCTCCGCGAGGCCGAAGGTCAGGTCGACCCGCGAGGTCCCGGTTGGCACCGGCACCCCGGTGACCGTCAGCCCGGGCAGCTCGAAGTCGCCCGTCGGCGCGTTCTGCAGGGCCAGTACGGTCTGGAACAGCGGGTGGAGCGCCATCGACCGCGCCGGGTTCAGCACCTCCACCAGGTGCTCGAACGGCACGTCCTGGTGGGCGTAGGCGGCGAGCGCCGTCTCCCGCACCCGGCCGAGCAGTTCGAGGAAGCTCGGGTCGCCGCTGGTGTCGGTGCGCAGCACCAGCGCGTTGACGAAGAACCCGACCAGCTCGTCGAGCGCCTCGTCGGTCCGCCCCGCGACGGGGCTGCCGATCGGGATGTCCTCCCCCGCGCCCAGCCGCGTGTACAGCGCCGCCAGACCCGCCTGCAGCACCATGAACAGACTGGTCCCGGAACGCCGCGCCAACGCGGCCAGGGCGGCGTGCAGTTCGGCGTCCATCCGGACGTCCAGCAGCCCGCCGCCGTAGGTCATGGCCGCCGGTCGGGGCCGGTCGGCGGGCAGCGGGAGCTGCTCGGGCAGCCCGGCGAGGGTCTCGGTCCAGTATCCGACCTGGCGGGCGAAGACGCTGTCCGCGTCGGACTCGTCGCCGAGGATCTCGTGCTGCCAGGCGGTGTAGTCCGCGTAGCTCACCGGCAGCGGTGCCCAGCCCGGGGCTCCGCCGCGCCGGCGCGCGGCGTACGCGGTCGCGAGGTCGCGCGAGAGCGGGCTCATGGACCAGCCGTCACCGGCGATGTGGTGCAGGACGACCAGCAGGACGTGCTCGTCCGGGGCCAGCGCGAACAGCTGCGCCCGGACGGGCAGGTCCGCCGTCAGGTCGAAGCCCCGGACCGCCGCCTCGCGCAGCAGTTCCGGCAGCTCCGCCTCGCTCGCCCGGCACTCCGGAATCCGGATCACGGCCTCGGCGGCGCTCAGCACCCGCTGCTGCGGGATTCCGGCGGTGTGCGGGAACACCGTGCGCAGGCTCTCGTGCCGCGCCACCACGTCCGTCAGCGCCGCCCCCAGCGCCTCCCGGTCGAGGCGGCCGGAGAGCCGCAGCGCCAGCGGCATGTGGTACGTGGCACTCGGCGCCCCGAACTGGTGCAGGAACCAGAGCCGGCGCTGGGCGAAGGACAGCGGCAGCGGTTCCTCCCGGCGTGGCCTGGGCACCAGCGCCTGCCGTGCGCCGGCGGCTTCGTGCAGCCCGGCCGCGAGCCCGGCGGGTGTCGGTGTCCGGAACAGGCGCCGCAGCTCCAGTTCGACGCCGAGGGTCGCCCGGACCCGGGAGACGAGTCGGGTGGCCAGCAGGGAGTGCCCGCCGAGGTCGAAGAAGTCCTCGTCGACCCCGACCCGGGCGCGGCCCAGCACCTCGGCGAACAACTCGCACAGGATCTGCTCCTGCGGGGTGCGCGGCGCCCGGCCACCTCCGACCGCCTCCGCCTCCGGTGCCGGCAGCGCCGCCCGGTCCAGCTTCCCGTTCGGCGTCAACGGCAACGCCTCCAGCAGCACGAACGCGGACGGCACCAGGTAGTCCGGCACCCGCTCCCGCAGGTACGCCGCCAGCTCCGCCGCGATCGCCCCGCTCCCCGCCGACGGGACGACGTACGCGACGATCCGGTCCTCCCGGGCGAGCACCGCGACCCGGGCGACGCCCGGGTGCGCGGCCAGCTCCGCCTCGATCTCGCCGGGTTCGATCCGGAAACCGCGCACCTTCACCTGGTCGTCCGCCCG
>NZ_JBHVET010001109.1:0-1888 GCF_042802135.1 Kitasatospora sp. NPDC057512 | reverse complement strand
CGCGTAGGCGGGTGGGCCGCTCCCCCGCCCGCGAGACGACGGGCGGGGAGCGGCCGGCGGCTCGTTACCAGGACCAGAGCGCGCCGGACTGGCCCTTGTACTCCCACTGCTGGGCGTTGGCCCCGTTCGCGTGGGAGGAACTGGTGATCTCCAGGACCTTGCCGCTGTGGTTCCGGATCGTCCACCGGTTCGTCCGTTCCTGCGCCACCCACCACTTCGCGCCGTCCTGGCCGTTGCACGACCACTGCTGGGCCTCGGCGCCGTTCGAGGTGGAGGAGCTCTGGATCTCCAGGCACTTGCCGCTGTGGGTGTTCACGAGGTTCCAGTAGCCGTTGCCCGCGGACTGCCACTGCCACTTCGAGCCGGCCTGGCCCTTGCAGTCCCACTGCTGGGCCCGGGCGCCGTTCGCGGTGGAGGAGCTGGTGATCTCCAGGCACTTGCCGTCGTCGTTCTTGATCTCGATCCCTCCCGTGAGGCCGGCGTGCGAGTCGGCGAAGGCCTGGCCGCCGCCGAGGCCGGTCAACGCGAGCGTGAGGGCGGCGAGGCCGATGGCGGCGGCGGAGCGCGGGTTCCTGCGGAGTCCGTTGCTGGACATGGATGGTCCCCCTTCGAGGGTGTCGGTGTGTTCGCGTCCACCACCTGATCCCCCGTGGTGGACACAGCATCAGCTTGCCGAAACCCCACGGGAGTTGTCGTTAGCAGCCGGTCCACGTCCGCTTCGCTCAGCGTCCACCTGCGGCCGTTGCGGCGGCGTGGCGGAAGTCGCGGGGCGGCAGCCCGTACGCGCCGCGGAAGGCGCGGCTGAAGTCCGCGGCGCGGGGGAACCCGCAGCGGGCCGCGATGACGTGGACGGGGGTGGCGCCCAGAGCCGGGTCGGCGAGGTCGCGGCGGGCCCGTTCGAGGCGCTGGCGGCGGATCGAGGCGGCGACGGTATCCTCCTCGCCCTCGAAGAGGCGGTGCAGGTAGCTGACCGAGATGTGGTGCGCGGCGGCGACGGCGCCGGGATCGAGGTCCGGCTCGTGCAGGTGGGCGCGGATGAAGGCCCGGATCCGCTGGGTCAGGGCCCGGCGCCGGCTCTCCGGTGGGACGGCGTCCTCGGCGTCGAGGTGGTGGGCGAGCAGCGCCGACACCAGGTCGAGGGCGACGGTGCCCAGCCGGGGTGCGTCACCGGCCCGGTAGGCGCCGGGGTCGGCGGCGATGCCGGCGAGCAGTTGGACGAGCAGGGCGCCCACGCCCGTGCCCCCGGGCATCCGGCGGGCGGTGAGCGTGCCGATCCGGTCCGGCGACAGCGGCAGCGCCTGCCGGGGCACGGTCAGCCAGCCCCCGCGGAACCGCTGGCGCGGATCGTCGGTGCTCGCCCGGAGGAGGATGGGCCGGGCGCTGTCCTGCAGGACCACGTCGTGCGGGCGGTAGGCGCCGAGGCCGTCGGAGCGGACCGCGGTGGCGGTGTCGCCGAACGGAAGCGAGAACAGGTACAGCTCGGGGTCGGTGGACGAGCGGATCAGGCGTGGCGACCGGCTCGCGGCGAGCGGCGGGTGCTCCATCGTCCAGAGCGCCAGGTCGCCGAGCGGCAGGACGCGCACCTCGGACCGGAAGTCGGCCCTGTGCTCGGTGCGGACGTCGAACGGCGCGATCAGCCGGACGAGTTGCTGCTGCCAGTACTCGAAGCGGTCCCGTGGCTCCACGTCCTCGGTCCGGTACACCGACTCGTTCAGCATGCTCGCCCTCCCCTGGCTCGCCTTCCCCGTCCCGGCATTCTCACACCGCTGACGGGTCCGACCCGGGGGAAGAGGGGATCGGCCGGCGCGGCCGTCCTCGGACGAGGCCCGCGCCGGACGGCTTCGGCCGGAAGCGGTGCTCGCTTCGGGCGGCCCCGGCCAAGCTTGGC
>NZ_JBHVET010001108.1:0-1897 GCF_042802135.1 Kitasatospora sp. NPDC057512 | reverse complement strand
CCCCGGGCCGGTCCGCGTTCCGGTCCTGCCCGGACTCGCCCCGCCGCCAGAGCGGCAGGACCTCGACCGGCGGGACCGCCACCGGCAGTACCGCCACCGGGCCCGGCTCGGCGCACTCAGGCATCGCGCCGCGCCGTCTTCCGGTCCACCGCCAACGAATCCTCCAGCCGCGCCAGCAACTGCCGGAACCGCTCGGTGTCCTGCTCCGTCATCCGCCCCTCGGGCAACGCCCCCGGCCGCTCGGCCGTTCTCTCGTCCATGCGCCCGAGGCTAGGCGGTGTCGATCAATGGGCGATAAACGCGCGTTCGAGCGAAAAGCACTCGCCCGGTGCGGTTCGGCCCGGAACGATCGCATCTGACGACGCCCCACCAGCACCACCCGGTACCGCCCGGTGCCACGACTCACCTGTTCCACAGCCCCGGTGGCGGAGGTTGGTCGGACGGTCGGCATCCGCGCCGGGACCGCCGACTACCGGGCCGGCGCCGCGTCCAGCAGCAGCCGGGCGGCCTCCCTGGCGTCGGCGGCGGCCGTCGGATCCCCGTGGACGGCCGCGCTGGTGATCGCCCCCTCGGCCAGCAGGGTCAGGTGGACGGCGGTGGCGGGCGGGGCTCCGGCGGCCTCGACCAGGCCCGCGAGGTAGCCGCCGAACTCCTCCTTGTGGTGCCGGGCGGCGGCCACCACCGCGGGGCTGACGGCACCGAGTTCGCCGAGCGAGTTGACGAAGGCGCAGCCCCGGAAGCCGGGTTCGGCGAACCACCGGCCGAGCCAGTCGAAGACCGCGAGCAGCTGCTCCCTCGGGGTGCCCCCGGCGCGTGAGACGTACACGGCGAGGTTCGCCCGCCAGCGGCCGTCGCGGCGCAACAGGTAGGCCTCGACCAGCTCGCCCTTGGACGGGAAGTGCTGGTACAGGCGGCGCATGGTCACGCCGGAGGCAGCCCGGACGGCGTCCATGCCGACCGCCTGGACGCCCTGCCCGTAGAACAGCTCCTCGGCCGCGTCGAGGATCCGGGTCCGCGGGTCTTCGTGCTCCATCTGCCGTGCCCTTTGCGTGAGAACGATGGTTCTCCTACTGTAGCCACTACAGCGAGAACGATCGTTCTCACCGACGGAACGCCCATTCCGAGGAGCATCCATGCCCGAGACCGGCACCGAGCAGCGCCCGCCCCTGCCCCCGTTCACCGAGGAGACCGCCCACCGGAAGGTCCGGGCCGCCGAGGACGCCTGGAACACCCGCGACCCCCGACGGGTCGCCCTCGCCTACACCCCGGACAGCCGCTGGCGCAACCGCTCCGAGTTCCTCACCGGCCGCGACCGGATCGCCGACTTCCTCACCCGCAAGTGGCAGCGCGAACTGGACTACCGCCTGATCAAGGAGCTCTGGACGTACGGCGGGGACCGCATCGCGGTCCGCTTCGCGTACGAGTGGCACGACGGCGACGGCCGCTGGTACCGCTCCTACGGCAACGAGAACTGGGAGTTCGACCGGAACGGGCTGATGGCCCGGCGGCACGCCTCGATCAACGACCTGCCGATCACCGCCGCGGAGCGGCTGTTCCACTGGCCACTCGGCCGCCGCCCCGACGACCACCCGGGCCTCACCGACCTCGGCCTCTGAACCCCACCGCCGACGGCCGACCGCGCCGACCCGGGTCTCCACCGTCAAGCGCCTGCCCCCCTACCGTCCCTGATGCCGGCTCAGGAAGGGCGGCGGCCACCGGTACCGGACCGGGACGCCGTTACCGGAACCTGATCGTTCCGACGGCCGGCCGAGACCCGATCCACACGGGAGCCTGACATCCCGCGCCTACGGTGCCGTGCATGCCGAAGACACCCGGATCACCGACCGCCGACCGCGCGCTGCCCCGCGGGCTCGCCGCCGTGGGCGCCCTCCTGCTG
>NZ_JBHVET010001107.1:0-1901 GCF_042802135.1 Kitasatospora sp. NPDC057512 | reverse complement strand
GAGGGGCCCGGCGGCCTCCCCACGGACCACGACCGGCAGCCGGGCCGTCAGGCCGCCAGCCGCTCCGCCAGGTACTCCTCCCAGGTCCGCCGCCCGTGGTCGGCCCCGGCCGGGGCCAGGTTCTCCCCCGCCCGGTACGCCCGCCCGACCTTTCCCGGCACCCGGAGCGGCAGCCGCCGGCGGCTGCGGCCGCGCGCCGCGAGGTAGCCGCGGGTCAGCTCGTCCATCGCGTACACCGTCGGACCGGCCAGGTCCGGCACCGCCCCGGCCGGCTCGCCCAGCGCCAACTCCACCAGCCGGGCGGCGACTTCCCGGACGTCCACGGGCTGCCAGCGGACCCCGCCGGGGGCCGGGACGAGCGGCAGCCGGGCCGTCTTCTCCGCCACCGTGAACGCCAGGTCGTGGAACTGCGCGGCCCGCAGGACCGTGTACGGCAGGCCCGAGTCGGCCACCGCCCGCTCGGCGGCGTGCTTGGCCCGGAAGTAGCCGAGCGGCAGCCGGTCCGCGCCGATCACCGAGATGTACACCAGGTGCCGCACCCCGGCCCGCCGGGCGGCGGCGACCAGCAGCCGGGTGGCGACGTCGTCGCCCTTGGGGCCGCCCGCCAGGTGCAGCACGGTGTCCACGCCCGCCAGCGCCTCGTCCAGCCGGGCGGCCGCCTCCGCCGGGTCGCCGAGCAGGTCGCCGCGCACGTACGCCACGCCGTCGGCGTCCGGGCGCTCCCGCCGGCTGAGCACCCGCACCGGCAGGCCGGCCGCGCGCAGCAGCGGGACCACCTGCCGGCCCAGGGTTCCGGTACCGCCGGTGACCAGCACCGTGTTCTTCGTCATGACCGTCTCCGATTCGTCCCGGGAGGGGAGTTGATCTCCCCGCCGCAGCCGTTGTTGGGTGACTCCTGCAGCCCTGACCCCCGGCGACGAAGGAATGTGACACGTGGACGAGAAGCAGGTGGACGAGAAGGTGGACGGGGCATCCGCCCGGACCGCGCTCTTCGAGGAGCACCGCCCGCACCTGCGCGCGGTCGCGTACCGGATGCTCGGCTCGATCAGCGAGGCCGAGGACGCCCTCCAGGAGGCCTGGCTCCGCTACGACCGCACCGACACCGCCGAGGTGGACAACCTCGGCGGCTGGCTGACCACGGTGGTCTCCCGGGTCTGCCTGAACCTGCTGCGCACCCGCGCCCAGCGCCGCGAGGAGCCGCTGGAGCCCGCCGGGCCGGGCGGCGAGCCGGGCCCGCCGCGCATCCCGGACCCGCTGCTGCGGCGCGAGGGCGTGGTGGACCCGGAGCAGGAGGTGATGCTCGCGGACTCGGTCGGGCTGGCGCTGATGGTGGTGATGGAGTCGCTGTCGCCGGCCGAGCGGGTCGCCTTCGTGCTGCACGACCTGTTCGCGGTGCCGTTCGAGGAGATCGCCCCGCTGATCGAGAAGACCGCCGCCGCCACCCGCCAGCTGGCCAGCCGGGCCCGCCGCAAGGTGCAGGGGCAGGCGCCCGCGCCCGACCCGGACCTCGGCCGGCAGCGGGCGGCCGTGGACGCGTTCTTCGCCGCCGCCCGCAACGGCGACCTGGACGCGCTGCTCGCCGTGCTCGACCCGGACGTGGTGCTGCGCTCGGACGGCGGCGCGCTGCTGGCCCGGCACACCGTGGTGCTCTCGGGCGCCGGCACGGTGGCCGGCCAGGCCGTCCTGTGGGGCACGCTGTCCCCGTTCGCCCGCCCGGCGCTGGTCAACGGCACCGCGGGCGCGGTGGTCATCGGCGACAACGGGCGGGCGCTGTCGGTCATGGCGTTCACCGTGGTGGACGGCGCGATCGTCGCGATCGACGTGCTCACCGACCCGGAGCGGCTGGCGGCGCTGGACCTCACGGACTTCCGGAACGCCTGACCCGGGGGCGGGGCGGGGAG
>NZ_JBHVET010001106.1:0-1903 GCF_042802135.1 Kitasatospora sp. NPDC057512 | reverse complement strand
GTCCATCGTCGCAGGTCAGAAGGGCTCTCCACGACACGGGGGCGTTGCGCGTCCCGGCCCGGGCCGGTCACGCCGCCTGGCAGGCGGGGCACCAGAAGAGGTTGCGGGCGGCGTGCTCCTCCGTCCGCACGTCGGTGCCGCAGACCAGGCAGGGCATGGCGGCCCGCCGGTAGACGTACACCTCGCCGCCGTGGTCGTCCACCCGGGGCGGGCGGCCCATCGCCTCGGGGGTGTGCTCGGGACGGACGGTGTCGATCCGGCCGGCGGTGACGCCCTCGCGCATCAGGGCGACCAGGTCGGCCCAGATCGCGTCCCACTCCCGGCGGGTGAGGTCGCGCCCGGCCCGGTGCGGGTCGATGCCGTGGCGGAACAGCACCTCGGCCCGGTAGACGTTGCCCACCCCGGCCAGCACCTTCTGGTCCATCAGCAGCGCCGCCACGGTCGTCCGGCTGCCCGATATCCGGCGCCAGGCGGCCTCCGGGTCGGCGTCGGCGCGCAGCGGGTCGGGGCCGAGGCGGGCGGCGACGGCGGCCTTCTGGTCGTCCGTGACGAGCGCGCAGGTGTTGGGCCCGCGCAGGTCCGCGTAGCCGTCCTCGTTCTCCAGCCGCAGCCGGACCAGCCCGACCGGCGCGGGCGCCGGGCCGGTGCCGAAGGTGAAGCCGCCGTAGAGGCCCAGGTGGACGTGCACCCAGGCGCCCTCCTCGAAGCCGAGGAAGAGGTGCTTGCCGGTGGCCTCCGCGCCGGTGAGCAGCTGCCCGTCGATCACCTTGGCCTCGTCGGCGAACCGGCCCTGCGGGCTGGAGACCCGCACCGGGCGGCCGCCGAAGGCCTCGCGGTTCTCGGCGGCGAGGCGGTGGATGATGTGGCCTTCGGGCACGGGCGTCAGCTCCTCCGGGCTCTGCGACTGGACCCGTCCATCATCGCAGCCGGCACCGACAGCCCCGTGCCGCCGCAGGTCAGCGGACCGGGACGCCCATCAGCCGGGCCAGGATGACGCGGTCCAGCTCGGCGGCCGTCCCGGCGACGTCCAGGGCGGAGTTGTCGATGATCGGCAGCCCGGAGTTGTACCAGCCGGCCATCCGCCCGTGGATGCGGGCCACCTCCTCGTCCCCGAGCCGGCGGTTGCCGCTGCGCCGGGCGTTGCGGCGCAGCACCGAGTCCAGGCTGGGCAGCAGCACGACCGGGATCATGCCGGGGCCGATGTGCCGCTTCCAGCCGCCGAGGCCGATCGCCGGGCGGTCCGGGAAGACCGCGTCGTCGATGATGCAGGAGATGCCGTTGGCCAGGTAGTTGCGGCAGGCGAAGCCGCAGGTGCGGCGGGCCAGCCGGTACTGCGCCTCGGAGGCGTTGTTCCAGCCGGACTGCGGGTTGGCGAAGCCGGCCTGCACCCACTCGCGGACGTCGTCCAGGCTGATGTGCGCGGTCGGGGTGGGCCGCCGCTCGGCCCAGTGGCGGGCGACGGTGGTCTTGCCGGCCCCGGCCGGTCCGATCAGCAGGACGGCTATCGGCCCGGTGGCCGCGTGCTGCCGCGGCGGGTGGACGGGCAGTTGGACGGGTGCGCCGGACGGCAGCACGAAGTGCCCGGTGCCCCCGGCGGGCACGGACGGCGCGCTCGGCACCGGTGCGGCCGCGGGGGCCGGAGCCGGGTGGGCGGGAGCCGGGTGGGCGGCGGGCCCCGGACCGGTCGGCCCGGGGGTGCCGGGCGCCGCGGGCGCAGCCCGGCCCGGCGGCGGCGACGGCGGCGACTGCGGGGAGAGCGGCTGCGCCCCCGATGACGTCCCCCGCGTTCCGCCCCCCGGCGGCACCGGCGGGGCGACGGGACGCGGCGGGACCTGCCCGCCTCCGGTGTACTGCGTCACGGCACCTCCCGACACTTCTCAGCGGGGACACTACACGGCGGCCC
>NZ_JBHVET010001105.1:0-1908 GCF_042802135.1 Kitasatospora sp. NPDC057512 | reverse complement strand
GCTCCGCGCCGCCCGAGAGCAGGCCGCTGGTCACCTCGGAGCTCGCCTCCAGGGGCGCGGGGACGGGCGGTCGGGGCGCCACATGCCGGCGCCGGTGTGCCGGAGTGGAGCGAATTCACGTCACGGAAAATTCGACGGCGTCCTCGCGCCCCCGGTCGCTCCGCCGCCGACGGCGGGGGAGCGGCATGACCGCTGTCGAGTACCGCGTCCTCGGGCCGGGCGGAGGTCGATGTGCAAAAATCGCAACTTGAAGAATTCTTCAAGTGCATAGATGATGCTGCCCTGTATCCGGCAGAGATGCGGTCGCGCGCGGCAGCGCCGGCGGCGAGGAGGGGCGTATGAGCGACGTATTCGACCAGGAGCTTCGCGAGCAGCTCGACGAGGCCCGCCGGCAGCGGGCCGCCGCTCGGACGGCAGGTGACGAGGACAGCGCGCAGGCGTACGCCGGACGCGTCACACAGCTCCTGCGGATCGCCGCCCAGCACGGCATCGAGGTCGAGCGCACCGCCGAGGAACAGGAAGAGGACTGAGAATGGCCGTCCCGCTCTACCAGGCGAAGGCGGAGTTCTTCCGCACGCTCGGCCACCCGGCGCGCATCCGCGTGCTGGAACTGCTCCAGGACGGTCCGCGTCCGGTGCGCGAACTGCTCGCCTCGATCGAGATCGAGCCGTCCAGCCTCTCCCAGCAGCTCTCCGTCCTGCGCCGCAGCAACCTGGTCACAGCCACCCGTGAGGGCAACACGGTGGTCTACGCGCTGAGCACGCCGGACGTCGCGGAGCTGCTGCGGGCCGCGCGCCGCATCCTCACCGAGATGATCGCGGACCAGGGGACGCTGCTCGCCGAGCTGCGCTCCGCCGGGATTCCGGACGCGGCGGAGAAGACCGCGTGAGCGCCATTCAGGCCACCCTCGTGGGTCGGGCCGCCGGACGGGTCCGGGCCGTGCTGCCGAACCGCGCGATCCTCGCCGCCATGGGGCGATCGCCGCGCAAGGACCTTCTGGCCGGTCTGACGGTGGCGATCGTCGCGCTGCCGCTCGCGCTGGGCTTCGGCGTCGCCTCCGGCGCGGGGGCCGAGGCCGGGCTGGCCACCGCCGTGGTCGCCGGGGCGCTGGCCGCGGTGTTCGGCGGCTCCAACCTCCAGGTCAGCGGACCGACCGGCGCCATGACCGTGGTCCTGGTCCCGATCGTGCACCAGTACGGCACGTCCGGCGTCCTCACCGTCGGCCTGATCGCCGGCCTGCTGCTGGTCGCCCTCGCCCTCGGCGGGGCCGGCCGGTTCATGGCCTACGTCCCCGCGCCGGTCGTCGAGGGCTTCACCCTCGGCATCGCCGGTGTGATCGGGCTCCAGCAGGTGCCCGCCGCCCTCGGCGTGACGAAGGGCGACGCCGAGAACGTCGTGGCCGTCGCCGGACAGGCCCTCGCCGACTTCGCCCGCCACCCGCACCCGGCCGCGCTCGCCGTGGCGCTCGCCGTCGCCGCGGTGATGCTCGTCGGCGCGCGGCTGCGTCCCGGCATCCCGTTCTCGCTGCTCGCCGTCGCCGCCGCGACCGCGGTGGCCGACCTCGCCCACCTGGACGTGGCGACCATCGGCCACCTCCCGGCCGGTCTGCCGCTGCCGTCGCTGGGCTTCCTCGACCCCGGCGCGGTTCCGCACCTGCTCACCCCCGCCCTCGCGGTCGCGGCGCTGGCGGCGCTGGAGTCGCTGATGTCGGCGACCGCCGCGGATGCGATGAGTGCTTCCGAACGGCACGACAGCGACCGGGAGTTGTTCGGTCAGGGAGTGGCCAACCTGGTCGCCCCGCTGTTCGGCGGCGTCGCCGCCACCGGCGCGATCGCCCGTACCGCCGTCAACGTCCGCTCCGGCGCCGTCTCCCGGCTCGCCGCCCTGGTGCACGCCGCCGTGCTCGCG
>NZ_JBHVET010001104.1:0-1917 GCF_042802135.1 Kitasatospora sp. NPDC057512 | reverse complement strand
CCGTACCGCCCCCGCCCGCCGGGGCGCCGTCCACGTGGGCGGCTCCCGGCGGGCGGGTGGCGCCTAATGGCATGTTCATGGCGGACCTATCGCTCGGTACACGGCCCGCGGGGTGCGGACCGTTCGGACAGTGAGAAGACTGTCGCACAGCGTTGTCACCCCTGTGGGTGATTTCGACAGAACGCGGGCAAAATTTCCGCTGGCATATGCCACTGTGGCCGGAGCCGTCGTCGCCCTGTGTGCGGACGGGGGCCCGAGGCGGTAACCTTCGGTGATTCCGGCGCCCGGGCGCCCACCGCAGTACCGACCAGAGACCCCGGCGACGGAAATCCCGTTGCCACTACGACCGCCGCAACGGATGCTGACCTCATGTTCGAGCCAGTGATAGCACCCAGTGCCAGCCTCCTAGGCCTCCTTCAGCGAGGCCGTGGTGACGGGCAGCTCCACGCGCTGGCCGCCGACCGTGCCGAGGCCATCGCCGCGCTGGAGGAGTGCGTCACCAGGGACCCGCGAGCCGACTGGCAGGTCGAGAGCCGCTCCCTCTACTACGCGCGCATCTACATGGACCTGGAAGCCCCCCTCGAGGGCATCGAGGACCACCTCCACTCCGCCGAGGACCTGGTCACCGACGACGAGAGCCGCACCGGCCTCGCCCTTTCCGTCCTGGGCCACCTCGCCGCGTACGGCCGGCGCGACGCGCTGCTGATGCTGCGCGAGTACGCCGCCACCGGTGCCAACTGGGCGTGGGCCCTCGACGAGCTGGCCCTGCGCGACGACGACCGCGGCCTGCTGCTGCTCGGCACCGCCGTACTGGACCACTTCGAGCCGGGCCCCGAGGGCGACGCCGAGCTGCGCGAGTTCATCCGCAACGCGTACGAGCCCCGGCCCTGGCGGCTCTGGGCGGCCTACCACCCCAGAGTGGCGGCGGCCAGCGAGCAGTCACCCTTCGACCTGTGGCAGCGCCAGATCAACCGCAGCGGGGTCACCCCCGGCTGGTCCACCGCCGACGTGCTGGCCTGGGCCGACCAGGGTGAGCTCGGCGGCCTCGGCGCCGGCGCCTTCCTCGGCCGGCCCGACGCCCGTCCGGAGCCGGCGCGCGGCCCCGAATCGCCGTCCGGCCCCGACGCGGTGGACCGCCGCGCGGCCGCGGCCGCCCGCTGCCTGACCGCCGTGGTCCGGCCGGAGGACCGCCCGCTGCTGCTGGAAGCGGCCCGCGACGGCCTGCCCGGCGCCCGCCGGGCAGCCCTGCGCCACCTGGTCGAACAGCGCGACCCGGCCGCCGTCGAACTGATCGAGGCCGCCGCCGCGGACGTGGACGACCGGATCGTCCGGGCCGCCCTGGAACTGCTCGGCCGGATGCGGGGCCCCGAGGTGCTGGTGCACGCGCGCCGCTGGGCCGACCCGGCCAGCGGCGGCGCCGACAGCGCGCTCGGCGAGGCCGCCGTCCAGCTGCTCGCCGACGCCGGGGAGCCGGCCGACGCGCCGCTGGTGGTGGCCGGGCTGCGCCGCTGGATCTCCGTTCGCGGGGTCAGCGGTACCGGGCTCGGGTCGCTGGTCGACGGTGCGGGGCGGCTGGCCGCCGCCGACGCCGTCCCGGTCCTGCGCCACGTCTACGGCGAGGCCGCCTCCTCGGAGCTGCGCGGACGCGCCGCCCAGGCGCTGGCCGCGACCGACGTGCACTTTCCCGAGGGGCCCGCCGTCGAGTGCCTCTGGGACTGCGAGGAGTCCACGCGTGAGCTCGCCGCGCGCCATGTCGCCACCACGGGCGACGCGCGTGTGCTGGAGCGGTTGCGCAGGCTCGCCGCCGACCCGGCCGAGGAGGCCGAGGTCCATGCCGCCGTACGCGGCCGGCTGACCGCCGCCCGGGAGTTCGGGCGTTAGGTCCACAACGTTCGGTGGGCCGGGACACCGTGTCGG
>NZ_JBHVET010001103.1:0-1919 GCF_042802135.1 Kitasatospora sp. NPDC057512 | reverse complement strand
GCGCCCGGCCCCCGCGCCCGTGCCCGCTCCTTCCGCTCCTCCTGCTTCCGCTTCCGCTCCCGCTTCCGCTTCCGACGACGTCATCCGCACCCGCGGCCTGACCAAGCGCTTCCGCGGCGGCCAGCTCGCCGTGGACGGCCTGGACCTCGCCGTGCCGCGCGGCTCCGTCTTCGGCTTCCTGGGCCCCAACGGCTCCGGCAAGACCACCACCATCCGGATGCTGATGGGCCTGATCGCCCCCACCTCGGGCGCGGCCACCGTCCTCGGCGAGTCGATGCCGCAGTCCGTCGCCACCGTGCTGCCCCGGGTGGGCGCGCTGATCGAGGGCCCGGCCCTGTACGGCTTCCTCACCGGACGGGACAACCTGGTGCGCTTCGACGCCGCCGACCCGACCGCCGACCCGCGCACCCGCCGGCAGCGCGTCGACACGGCCCTGGACCGGGTCGGTCTGGGCGCCGCGGCGGGCAAGAAGGCCCGCGCGTACTCGCTGGGCATGAAGCAGCGCCTGGGCCTGGCCTCCGCGCTGCTCCAGCCGCGCGAGCTGCTGGTGCTGGACGAGCCGACCAACGGGCTGGACCCGCAGGGCATGCGGGAGATCCGGACGCTGGTCCGGGAGGTCGCGGCGGAGGGCACCACGGTGTTCCTCTCCTCGCACCTGCTGGACGAGATCGAGCAGGTCTGCACCCACGCCGCGGTGATGTCCCGGGGCCGGCTGGTGGTGCAGGGCACCGTCGCCGAGCTGGCCGCCCGGGCACAGGGCCGGCTGGTGGTCCGCACCCCGGACGTGGCGCGGGCCGCGGAGGTGCTGGCGGCCCACCGGGTCACCGCCCTGGTGCCCGGCGAGGACCGGGTGGACGGCGAGCCGGGCGTCCTGGACGAGGAGGCGCTGCCCAGGCTGTGCGCGGCGCTGGTCGGGGCCGGGGTGCGGGTGCACGGCTTCGGGCTGGAGCGGGGCACGTTGGAGGACGCCTTCGTGGCGCTGACCGGGGAGGGCTTCGATGTCGCGGGCTGAGGCACCGGCCGAGGGCGGGGCGCTGCCGTTGACGACCGGCCGGCGGCCGCAGACGGCGGCCGGGTTCCTGGCGCTGTTCCGCAGCGAGCTGCACCTGACCTTCCGCCGGATGCGCACCAAGGTGCTGCTGGGCATCCTGGCGGCGCTGCCGATCCTGATCGGGGTGGTGGTCAAGCTCAACACGGACAGTCCGCACCAGGGCGGCGGCGGTCCGAGCTTCATCGCGCAGACCACGCAGAACGGCCTGTTCCTGGTCTTCACGGCGCTCGCGGTCGCGCTGCCGGTCTTCCTGCCGATGACGGTCGGCGTGGTCGCCGGGGACTCGGTGGCGGGCGAGGCGGCCTCCGGGACGCTGCGCTACCTGCTGGTCGCCCCGGCCGGGCGGACCAGGCTGCTGGCCGCCAAGTTCACCGCCGGGCTGGTGTTCTGCCTGGCGGCCACGGCGGCGGTCGCGGTGACGGCGCTGGCCGCGGGCGCCCTGCTCTTCCCCCTCGGCCGGGTCACGCTGATCTCCGGGGACACCATCGGCCTCGGCGACGCGCTGCTGCGCGCGCTGCTGGTGGCCCTGGTGGTCGCGGCCTCACTGGCCGGGCTGGTGGCGATCGGGTTGTTCGTCTCCACGCTCACCGGCAGCGGCATCGCGGCGATGGCCGCCACCGTCGGGCTGGTGGTCACCGTCCAGATCCTGGACGTCTTCCCGCAGCTGCACGCCGTCAGCCCGTTCCTGTTCTCCCACTACTGGCTGAGCTTCGCGGACCTGCTGCGGGCGCCGATGTACTGGGACGGCGTACTGAAGGACCTCGGCCTCCAGGCCGCCTACGTCGCCGTGTTCGGCTCGGCGGCCTGGTCCCGCTTCACCAGCCGGGACATCAGCGCGTGACGGCCTCCGGGGCGGCCGCGGGGGCGG
>NZ_JBHVET010001102.1:0-1921 GCF_042802135.1 Kitasatospora sp. NPDC057512 | reverse complement strand
GGCCAGCGCTGGTGGCGGGTGATGTGCCTGACCGGCCTGGACTACTTCTCGACGCTCGGCTACCAGCCGGGCATCGCCGCCCTGGCCGCGGGCGTGCTGTCGCCGATCGCCACCATCGTGCTGGTGGTGGTCACCCTGCTGGGCGCGCTGCCGGTCTACCGGCGGGTGGCCAAGGAGAGCCCGCGCGGCGAGGGCTCGATCGCGATGCTGGAGCGGCTGCTGTCGTTCTGGAAGGGCAAGCTGTTCGTCCTCGCGCTGCTCGGCTTCGCGGCCACGGACTTCCTGATCACCATCACGCTGTCCGCCGCCGACGCGAGCGCGCACCTGGTGGAGAACCCGCACCTGACCGGCTTCCTCGGCGGCAAGCAGGTGCTGATCACGCTGGTCCTGGTGGCCCTGCTCGGCGCGGTCTTCCTGAAGGGCTTCAGCGAGGCGATCGGCCTGGCGGTGTTCCTGGTCGGGACGTACCTGGTGCTGAACGTGGTCGTGGTGGCCGTCGGCCTCTGGAAGATCGTCTCGGCGCCGCACGTGGTCACCGACTGGACGGACGCGCTGACCGCCCAGCACGGCAACCCGATCGTCATGGTCGGCGTGGCCCTGGTGACCTTCCCGAAGCTGGCGCTCGGCCTGTCCGGCTTCGAGACCGGCGTCGCCGTGATGCCGCACATCAAGGGCGACCCCGACGACACCGAGGCGAACCCGGCCGGCCGGATCCGCGGCACCCGCAAGCTGCTGACCACCGCCGCCGTGATCATGAGCTGCTTCCTGATCGCCACCAGCTTCATCACCACGCTGCTCATCCCGGCCGACCAGTTCAAGGCCGGCGGCGACGCCAACGGCCGCGCTCTGGCGTACCTGGCCCACGAGTACCTGGGCGGCGCCTTCGGCAGCGTCTACGACCTCTCCACCATCGCGATCCTCTGGTTCGCCGGCGCCTCCGCCATGGCGGGCATGCTCAACCTGCTGCCCCGCTACCTGCCGCGCTACGGCATGGCCCCGCACTGGGCCCGCGCGGTGCGGCCGATGGTGATCGTGCTGACCCTGGTCGGCTTCCTGGTCACCTGGATCTTCGACGCCGACGTGGACGCCCAGGGCGGCGCGTACGCGACCGGCGTGCTGGTGCTGATCAGCTCTGCCGCCATCGCGGTGACCATCGCCGCGTACCGGAAGCGCGAGCGCGGCTGGACCGTCGCCTTCGGGGTGATCGCGGCGATCTTCCTCTACACCACCGTGCTGAACTGCCTGGAGCGGCCGGACGGTCTGAAGATCGGCGCCTGCTTCATCGCCGGGATCATCCTGGTCTCGCTGCTCTCCCGGCTGCGCCGCGCCTTCGAGCTGCGGGTCACCAACGTCGCCCTGGACGACGTGGCGGAACGATTCATCAGGGACTACGCGCACCGGCCGCTGCGGCTGATCGCCAACGAGCCGAACAACCGGGACCTCGCCGAGTACCGCGACAAGATCCACCAGATCCGCGCCGACAACGACATCCCCGGCGAGGACGACCTGGTCTTCGTCGAGGTGACCGTCCGCGACGCCTCCGACTTCGAGGCCGAGCTGACCGTACGCGGCGAGGTGCTGCACGGCCGCTACCGGGTGCTCACCCTGGAGAGCTCCAGCATCCCGAACGCGCTCGCCGCGCTGGCGCTCAACATCCGGGACCGCACCGGGCAGCAGCCGCACCTCTACTTCGAATGGACCGAGGGCAGCCCCTTCGCCCAGTTCCTGCGCTTCTTCCTGTTCGGACAGGGCGAGGTCGCACCCGTCACCCGCGAGGTGCTGCGCGAGGCCGAGCCGGACCGCTCGCGCCGCCCGCGCGTCCACGTCGGCTGACGGCCGGCTTCTGCCGCACGGCCCGTCCGCTCGCTGGGAGCGGACGGGCCGTCGGCGTGTCCGGGGCGGAACGACGGACCGCCGCCCG
>NZ_JBHVET010001101.1:0-1930 GCF_042802135.1 Kitasatospora sp. NPDC057512 | reverse complement strand
GGCGTGGACCAGCCGCCGGGCAGGGTGCCCCGGCGGCCGGTGGCGTGGACGGTCGGCAGCGGGTTCAGCCGGGACTGATCCGGCCCCGCCAGCCACCCTCCTCCCGGCCGCGTTCCTCGATGAACGTCTTGAACCGCGTCAGGTCACCCTTGACCCGGCGGTCGACCACGCCCGTGACGTCGGCGGCCCTCTCCGCCACGCCCTCGGGCCGGAAGTCGATGGCCATGGCGACCCGGGTGTGCGCCTGGTCGAGCTGCCGGAAGGTCACCACGCCCTTCTGGTCGACGTCGCCGTCGGTGGTCCGCCAGGCGATCCGCTCGTCGGGCTGCTGGTCGACGATCTCGGTGTCGAACTCACGGGTGACGCCGCCGATGCTGGTCCGCCAGTGGTTGTGGCGGTCGTCCAACTGGGTCACCGAGTCGACGCCTTCCATGAAGCGCGGGAACTCCTCGAACAGCGTCCACTGGTTGTAGGCGGTGTGCAGGGGGACGTCCACGTCCACGGACTCCTTCACCATGCTCATCCGGTCCTCCTCCCACGGTACGACCGGGGCTTTCCCGGCCGACCGTGCGCCTGCCCGTCCGGTGCAGGCCCAACCGTCCTACCCGGGACGATCACCCTCCGTCGGGGCGCGGGGAGGGCAGCGGACGGTGCCGCAGGGCGTCCTCGACGGTGGGGTGGACGGGGAACAGCGCGGCGGTCCCGGTGAGTTCCAGCACCCGCAGCGTCCGCTCGGAGGGGGCGACCAGCACCAGGGGGATACCGATGTCCAGCGCGCGCCGACGGGCGACGAGGAGCAGGTTGAGACCGGTGCAGGTGAACAGCTCCACACCCGCCAGGTCGACCGCGAGCAGGGCGGGCCGCCGTACGAGCGTGGCGTCGAGCGCCCGGGCGGCGACGGGCTCGCTGTCCAGGGTCATGTCCCCGGTGAAGGAGCACACGAGGGCGTCACCGGCCCGGACGGTCTCCGCCTTCAGGCAGGGCGGCACGGCCCACTCCTCGGGCCGGGGGCCGCGCCGTACGGGCACGCCGGCCCCGCCGTCTCCGCCGTCCCCGCCGTCGACGGTGGCCCGCTCCGGGTGGACGGACGCGATGTGTTCGAGGTCCTGCCACAGGTCGAGGGCCCGCTCGCGCAGCCCCGCCGCGGTGCGGCTGCCCTCTTCGAGCGCCGTCAGGTAGGCGTCGACGCCGGTGACGGCGTGGCGCACCTGCCGGCACAGCGGCTCCGCGCGGGTACGGGGGGCGTGGCCACCCTCGCGGGGCGGCTCCAGACAGTCGACCAACCGGGACCTGAGCCGCTCCAGTCCCTGCCTGCTCATCGGGGCCATGGAACCATCTCCAGAAGCAGTGCCGCCGACGAATCCGCGGCGAAGCACTGCGGAGTGCGGCCCTTCCACTCTTCGCCCCTCCGCCGGACATGTCAACCATTGCACGAATTTTCTGTCGTGTATCGGCAGTCGTGAAACAGGAGTCCTATCGTGGAGGGATGGACAACGGCACAGCGACCGAACGGCAATGGACCTTCCTGACCAACCACGCCCGCGTGCTGGTCCAGATCGCCCGTGACCCCGGCATCCGCGTGCGCGACATCGCCGGCCGCTGCCTGCTCACCGAACGCGCCGTCCAGCGCATCATCGCCGACCTCGAACAGGCCGGATACCTCAGCCACGAACGCCGCGGCCGCACCAACCACTACAGCGTCGTCACGAGCAAGCAACTGCGACACCCCGCCGACGCCGGGCCCACCATCGCCGAACTCCTCGCGACCCTCCTGCGCTGATCCGGCGACGACGGGCGAAGGCGTCGCGGGCGCGCGGGTGGATCCCTGCCGCCGCCACCGGGCCCACTGCCCGGGGACGCCGGCCAGGGGCCCGCAGGTTCGAAATGCGTTTCCGTTCACGACCTGACATTTCCGCGCGCGAAATCGCCC
>NZ_JBHVET010001100.1:0-1930 GCF_042802135.1 Kitasatospora sp. NPDC057512 | reverse complement strand
GCGCCGGCTGGTCTCCAAGGCGTTCACCCCGCGCCGGGTGGAGGCGCTGCGGCCGACCAGCTCGTAGCCGGCCTCGTCGATCGCGGCGCGCACCTGCTCGTCGTCCAACGGGGCGGCGGAGGAGATCGTCACGGTCCCGGCCGTGGCGTCGGCGGCGACCTCGGTGACCCCGGCCAGGGCGGAGACCTCCTCGCTGATCGCCTTCTCGCAGTGGCCGCAGCTCATGCCGGACACGGTGTAGGTGATGGTGCTGGACATCGGGGGCCTCCGGGAGGTCCGGGCGGCCCGGGTGTTCGCCCGGGGCGCGGCGCTGGCAACGACTCTTCTGACAACACCATACCCCTCCAGGGTATTCCGGGAATGGTGGGGGTGGGGCGCCCGGATCGCCCCGGGAACACCGGGGGCCAGGGCCGGTCGGGCCTCCGCCGTGATCGTCCCTTATGTTCGGTATGTGTTTCCGCTCCGCCGCGCCCAGTCTCCCTCGGCCCCCACGGCAGCCGGACTGCCGCCGGACCGGCAGCGCGGCGCCCTGCTCGCCGCCGACCTCCAGGACGTGCCGTTCTGGCGACGCGCCACCCCGGCGCTGATCGCCGTCCTGCTCGTCGGGCTCGCGGACTTCCTCTCCGGCAAGGACCGCTACCTGGCGCCGCTGATGACCGTGGTGCCGACCGTCGCGGCGCTGACCCTGAAACCCCGCGAGCTGCTGCTGGTCTGCTCGCTCGGGCTGGTCACGGTGTTCGGGCTCAGCCACCACGACGAGGTCGACAACATCAACGACGCCCGCTTCCTGTACGGGGCGATGGTCAGCTACGTCGTCCTGACGCTGTTCTCGGCCTGGGTCGCCAAGATCCGGATGCGGCGCGCGGCGGCCTTCGCGGCCGTCAGCTCCGTCGCCGAGGCCGCCCAGCGGGCCCTGCTGCAACTGCCCGGGCCGACCGTCGGGCCGCTGCGGCTCGCGGTGCGGTACGTGTCGGCGGCGGACGCCTCACGGATCGGCGGGGACCTGTACTCCGTGCTGGAGACGCCGCACGGCACCCGGGTCGCGGTCGGGGACGTCCGGGGCAAGGGACTGGCCGCCGTGCAGACCGCGGCCGTGGTGCTGGGCGCGTTCCGCGAGGCGGCGTACGACGAGGCCGGACTGCGGGGCGTCGCGGCGCGGATCGAGGCCAGCGTCGAACGGCACGTGCCGGACGGGGAGTTCACCACGGCGCTGTTCGCGGAGTTCCGAACGCCCGGGGCGATGGAGCTGCTGCAGTACGGGCACGTGCCGCCGATCCGGGTGGACCACGAGGGGCGGGCGCACGTGCTGGACGCGCCCGACCCGTGGGTGCCGCTGGGCCTCGGCCGGCTGGCGGCGGGGGAGCCGACCACCTGGGCACAGCCCTTCGGGGCGGACGACGTGCTGGTGCTCTGCACGGACGGGGTGATCGAGGCGCGGCACCGCACGAGCGGGGAGTTCTACCCGCTGGCGGAGCGGGTCGGGCCGCTGGTGCGGGGAGCCGCGCGCTCGGAGGGGGAGCTGGAGACGGCGGTCGGACGGGTGTACGCGGACCTGCTGGCGCACACGGGCGGGGAGTTGCGGGACGACGCGTTGCTGCTGCTGATCGCGCGGACGGACGGGTGAGGGAGGGGGTCAGGTGGCGGTGACGTCGGCGAGGGTGCGGAAGACGAGGGCGGTGGAGGTGGCGCCCGGGTCCTGGTGGCCGATGCTGCGTTCGCCGAGGTAGGAGGCGCGGCCCTTGCGGGCCTGGAGGGGGACGGTGTCGCGGGCGCCCTGTTCGGCGGCGTCGGCGGCTGCGGCGGCGCGGGGGGCGGCGGGGCGACGGGCGGCAGCACCACGTCCTCGACCGTGTGCCGGGCCGCCGCCAGCTGGTGCGCGGTGGCGTGCCACACGGTCCGGGACGCGGCCCAGCCGTGGACGAGCACCACC